>JAKBMG010000003.1 GCA_021831685.1 Bacteroidota bacterium
TCCTTGACTTTCAACCCTTATATATCTATTTTTTTGACCTATTTTATTAACATTAATATTTGAGATTATGGCAGATACTTCAGATTTCAGAACTGGACTAATAATAAAGTTTAAAAACAACCTTTTTTCGATTGTAGAATTCCAGCACGTCAAACCCGGCAAAGGCGGCGCATTTGTTCGCAGCATGCTTAAAAATTTACGCACGGGAAAGGTTTTAGATAATACCTTTCGAGCCGGCGAATCAATTGAAATCGTTCGGGTCGAAAGAAGGAAATATCAATACCTTTTTCGCGAAAATGATTTTCTTGTTTGTATGGATAAAGATACTTACGAACAGTTAAATGTACCGGTGGAACTTTTCGGCGAAGGTGTGGGTTATCTAAAAGAAAGCGAAGAAATTGAAATATTATTTAACGGAAGCGAAATAATATCCGTTGAAATTCCAATCTTTGTAAATCTTAAAGTAATTGAAACGGAACCCGGATTTAGAGGTGATACTGCAACCGGTGCAAATAAACCGGCGAAGCTTGAAACCGGCGCAACTATCAATGTTCCCTTGTTCATAAATGTCGACGATTTTTTAAGAGTTGATACTCGAACTGGTGAATACGTTGAAAGAGTTAAATCTTAATTAAGGAAGAATATGGATTTAAACCTTATTAAAAAACTTGTCAAAATTGTTGACACGAGTGAAATTACAGATCTTGAAGTGGAAGAAAATGGATTGCGCATAAAGGTTGCTAAGAAACTTAGAACCTTCAAGACTTACGAGCAACCACAAGTCATTATTGGAAATGCTCCACTTCAGGAAACACAAGAGAAAAATTCTTTAACCGAGGGAACAATTTCTGCGACAGAAAAACCCGCAAACGTTCACGAAATAAAATCCCCAATTGTTGGAACGTTCTATAGAGCTCCTGCACCCGATGCCGATTCATACGTACAAGTTGGCGACACGATCTCTCAGGGCGCGGTTTTATGTATTGTAGAGGCTATGAAATTAATGAATGAAATTGAATCCGACGTAAGCGGAAAGGTCATTAAAATTCTTGCCGAAAACGGCAAACCAGTTGAATACAATCAACCTTTGTTCTTAATTCAAACTAGTTGATTCATTTCTTAAGATATTGAGGGAATTTTGTTTGATAAAATTTTAATCGCTAATCGTGGCGAAATTGCCCTAAGAATTATCCGCACATGTAAAGAATTAGGCATTAAAACCGTTGCTGTCTATTCTGAAGCAGATAGAGACTCTCTTCATGTAACTTTTGCTGATGAAGCTGTATGCATCGGTCCAGCCCCCAGTAAAGAAAGTTATTTAAAGATTCCGGTAATTATTTCGGCAGCTCATATTACTGGTGCTGATGCTATTCATCCTGGTTACGGTTTTCTGGCTGAAAATGCTAATTTTTCCGAAATATGCGCCGAGTCTGCTATTAAATTTATCGGTCCATCCCCGCAAATGATAAATGCGATGGGTGATAAAGCATACGCGAAAAAAACTATGCGTAAAACAGGAGTTCCTGTTGTCCCTGGTAGTGAAGGTGTGGTAAAAGATTCCGCTGAAGGGAAATCTATTGCCGAGGAAATCGGTTACCCGGTTATTATTAAAGCTTCTGCAGGAGGTGGTGGCAAAGGGATGCGAGTAGTTTGGGAAAAAAGTGAGTTTGACAATGCTTTCCAAATGGCACAAAATGAAGCTGGCTCCGCTTTTGGTAATTCGGAAGTTTATTTGGAAAAATTTGTAGAAAATCCGCGACACGTGGAGATTCAGATTTTGGGCGATTCGTTTGGAAATGTTTATCATTATGGAGAGAGAGATTGTTCAGTCCAGAGAAGGCATCAAAAATTAATTGAAGAATCACCTTCACCTGCGCTTGACCAAAAATTGCGCGAAAAAATGGGTGAGGCTGCAAAACTTGGCGCTCATGCCGTAAATTATGAAGGCGCAGGGACTATAGAATTTCTGCTTGATAAATATAAAAATTTTTATTTTATGGAAATGAACACGCGTATTCAAGTTGAGCATCCTGTAACCGAGTACGTATATGGTGTTGATCTTGTTCGGCAACAGATTCTTGTAGCTGCCGGAGAAAAAGTAGAAACTCTTCCACAACAACCAAACGGTCACAGTATAGAATTTAGAATAAATGCGGAAGACCCTGAAAAAGGATTTAGACCTTCACCCGGTAAAATTACTTCTGTACATTTTCCCGGCGGATTTGGCGTACGTGTTGATTCTCATATTTATAACTCCTACTCGATTCCTCCTTATTATGATTCCTTGATTGCTAAGCTGATTGTATGGGGACAGAATCGTGAACATGCAATTGCCAGAGGACGAAGAGCACTTGAGGAATTTGTTGTTGAGGGAATTAAAACAACTATTCCGTTTCATCTTCAAGTATTGCAGGATAAAAGATTCCTTACCGGAAATTTTGATACAGGATTTTTAGATAATTTCTTTAAAGAATAATTTTTTAAAACTTAATTTTGAGGTTAAAATGAACTTTCCTGAAAATATGAAATATACAAAAGAACACGAATGGCTTCTAGTTGAGGGAAACTCCGGCAAAATCGGAATTACAGAATACGCACAGGGTGAGCTTGGGGACGTAGTATTTGTTGATATCGATCCTAACACAAGTACCATAAAAAGCGGCGAAGCCTTCGGCACAATCGAAGCAGTTAAAACCGTCAGTGATATTTATGCCCCCGTTAACGGTAAGGTTATCGAAATAAATAAAGCTCTATCTGATTCACCGGAATTAATTAACAGCGATCCTTACGGTGCAGGCTGGATGGTAAAAATAGAAATATCAAATCCGGCAGAAGTATCCAATTTGCTTGATAGTAATGCTTACAAAGCTTTGATCGCTCAGTAAAAACATCTGTATTTTGAACGGCAAGTTGACTTAAAATTATCGCTAAAAATTTTTTTGCCTCAAAGTAATTTTGTCTGTCTAATCATTCGTAAATTAAAAACAAAATCCGAAGAATGGGTTTTGTTTTCCATTTAAAATCAATCAATTAATTAATTTGGTCTAGGAAATATGAAAAGTAAAGAAAAAATATTAATCATAGATTTTGGTGCGCAATATTCACAGCTAATAACAAGAAGAGTCAGAGAAGCTCACGTTTACTCAGAAATTCATTCAAATGATATATCGCTGGAGGAAGTAATAAAAATGAATCCCTCGGGGATAATTTTATCCGGTGGACCCATGAGTGTTTATGATTCGGGCTCTCCTCAAATTGATCAGGAAATTTTAAAGTTGGGTATTCCTGTCTTAGGCATTTGTTACGGACACCAATTAATTTGTAAAACTTTTGGTGGCGAAGTTGAACCAGCACGGGACCGCGAATACGGAAAGACAATTTTAAGAATAACCGGAGAGTCCCGATTATTTGAAAATGTAATTAAAAGTTCAATTGTATGGATGAGCCACGGTGATTATCTCACAAAGTTGCCGGAAGGGTTTAATGTAATTGGGCAGTCAGACCATTCTCCTTTTTGTGTTATTAGCAACGATGAGAAAAATATTTTTGGCGTTCAGTTTCACCCGGAAGTTGTACATTCCGTTGAAGGAAGAAAAATAATTAATAATTTTGTTTACAGAATTTGCCAATGCACGGGTGATTGGACTCCCCAGAATTTTATTGAAGACAGTATTGAAAAAATAAAGAATTCCGTTGGAAAATCTAAAGTTATCTGCGCTTTAAGCGGCGGGGTTGATTCCACAGTTGCGGCAGTTTTAGTAAAAAAGGCAATCGGCGAAAATCTTATCAGCATACATATCGATACCGGCTTGATGCGCAAGAATGAAAGCGAAAAGATTGGGAAAATGTTTGATGAAAAGCTGGATCTTAATCATATCCATATAGATGCTTCTGAAAGATTTTTGAAAAATTTAACTGGAGTAGTTGACCCTGAGAAAAAAAGAAAAATTATTGGAAATACTTTTATTGAAGTTTTTGAAGAAGAAGCTAAGAAACATGGCGATTCAAAATTTCTAGTTCAGGGCACTTTATATCCAGACGTAATTGAGTCCATGCCCATAAAAGGCGCTTCGGCAACTATTAAAACACACCACAACGTTGGCGGTCTTCCGGAAATAATGAACTTAAAATTAATCGAACCGTTCCGTGAACTTTTTAAAGATGAGGTCCGAAGTGTCGGAAGAGAGCTCAATATTCCCGAAGAGTTTATTGAACGGCATCCTTTTCCAGGCCCGGGGCTTGCAGTAAGAGTAATCGGCGAAGTGACAAAAGAAAAGCTTGACATTCTTCGCGATGCTGACGATATTTTTATCAACGAAATTAAAGGGGCCGTCCTTTATAACCAGATCTGGCAGGCATTTGCAGTCCTATTGCCTATACAGTCTGTCGGTGTAATGGGAGATTCACGCACTTACGATTTTGTTTTGGCTCTGCGCGCTGTTACTTCAGTAGACGGTATGACCGCTGATTGGTTCAGATTTGAACATAATTTTTTGGAAATTGTTTCAAATAAAATAATTAATAAAGTTCGAGGAATTAACAGAGTCGTTTATGATATCAGCTCGAAACCTCCTTCAACAATCGAATGGGAATAAATCGACGTGGAAGTAAACTATAGCCTTGATCATAAAATTAAAAGTGCACACTCTTTTGAAAGTGAAGGAAGGCTGCTTCATGCTGCACAAATTTATATCTCAATAATTGATGAATATCCAAATTTTGTAGATGCTTACTTTAACCTTGCCCACCTTTACGAAAAGTTAGGAAATATTAACAGCGCAATCCATTTGTTGCAATCTTTAATGGACATAGATTCTGAAAATATAGATGCCAGACTTTTTTACGGTCAATTTTTGATAAGAAATAACCTTTGGGATAAAGCTATAGAAGTACTTAGTCTCATTATGCCAGAAGAAGAACCTGTTGTAGCATTCTTTTTAGGCTACTCCCATTTTATGTTAAATGAGTTTGAACTTTCTAAAATTAACTTTCTAAATTTTATTTCTGTTGAAAAAAACAATGAACTTGTGCATGAAGCTTATATTTATTTAGCTAAGATTGAAATAAAGTTAAAAAATTTTGAATCGGCATTGGCATTTGCAAAGAAGGCCGATGTCCTTTACTCAAATTTTTGGGAATTAAATAAAATCTATGCCGAAACCTATTTTAACCTTGGTATGTTTGCACACGCAGTAGCGCCTGTTGAAAAGGCTATTAAATTGAATCAGAACGAAGCTTCCCCTTATGAATTGGCTGGAAAAATTTATCTTAAGCTTGGCGATTACCAAAGAGCAGAAAAATATTTTTTGAAGTTTATTGAATTAATTGATGATGCTTCATCCGATATTTACACAAAGCTTGCTGAGGCTTGTTTAAAATCTAGCAAGCCTTTAGATGCCTTGGCATATTTTGATATTGCAATCAAGCTTGACCCCAGTAATAATAATGCGATTGAAGGGAAAAGAAACACCCAAAAATTTCTAAATAAGAATGCGGCTTCAGATGGTTAGGTTAACTATAATATTTATTTCCATTCTAATCTTTTCATCATTTTCCATATTCGCACAAGAAATCAGCGATACATCTTTTGCAAATGCGGAATTCAAACTTGCAATTGATCATTATAATTCAAAGCAATATTCTGATGCTCAAAAAATTTTTAAGAAACTATCAGGAAGTAGTAATTCTTTTACAACAATCTCAACCATTTTCAACGCCAAATCTCTTCTTCAATTAAACCAACTTCAAAGCTCCGAAGAAATATTAAAAAAATTTCTAGACGTATATCCATTTAGTAGCTATGCAGACGAAGCTAAAATAATGTTGGCAAAAATATATTTTGATAAAAAAAGATATTCCAAAGCATTTAACGAAATTGAAAAAATAATTTCGACGACAAAATCTACTTTCTATCTGGATTATGCAAAATCCTCCGGTGAAAAACTTGCTCTTAATTATTTAACTTCTTTTCAAGTTAAATCTTTTTATGATTCATCCTCAAGCGCTGGGATGAAACCTTACCTTTTATATATTCTTAGTAAAAGTTATTTAAAGGAAGAAAAAATTGATAGCGCCAAAATCTTGCTGAATGAGCTGACTAAAGAATTCCCTAAGTCCTCCGAGAATGAAAATGCGGAAAAGTTAATTCATGAAATCTCAAATCGAGAAAAAGTTTTCTCTTCTGTCCCTTTAATTGCGGTTTTATTGCCATTAGATAAGCCTTCAGAAAACCAGTCTGCCGTCGATGCAAGTCATGAAATTTTGGAAGGAGTTAAATTTGCTGTCTCGGAATATAATAATGATCATAACGATAGGATTGGATTACTTATAAAAAATACAGGGAGAAGCAAATCGAAGATTGATTCGATAAAAAATGAGGTTGACAGCTTATCCTCACTAAAGGTAATTATTGGTCCCGTTTATAGTGACGAAGTAAAAGAAACACTCGAAGCTTTTAAAAATAGCAATATTCCGATTATTTCTCCGACTGCTACGGATGATGGTTTAACGGAGATGTATCCAGATTTTTTCCAGGCGAACCCAACCTTCACAATTCGCGGAAAGATAATGGCTGAATATATTTATTACGTAGAGAACAAAAGACGAATGGCGATTCTGAATTCAGATGAAAGCTATGCAAAAGTGCTTGCTGATTCTTTTCAAAAGGAGTTTGAAAAATTAGGCGGAAAAATTTTAGTAAGGCAAACGTTTAAACCCGGCACTATAGATTTTTCACGGCAAGTTGCAAAGATTGCCGAGGATTCTACAAAGCTGCAGGGAATTTATCTCCCGTTGACTGATAATAGAGATGTTTCCTCAATCCTTTCTCAATTTTTATCATCAAATTTAGATTTGAATATTTACGGAAATCAGGATTGGCTTCTTGCAAAAGGCTTTGAATCTTTCTCAGCCTTAAGCGATAAGCTCATTTTTGCTTCAGATTATTTTTTAGATTATACCGACTCTACCTTCCGGCAGTTTAGTAAGAGGTTTGTAGACCAAACCGGCTTAGACGTGAGCAGGAATGTACTTTATGGTTATGATATCTCAAAATATATTTTAAGCTTTTTGGCAGAACAAAATATCGGTAGAAATAGTCTAAAAGCTAAACTTGAATCGGGAATTATTTTTAGAGGATTTCACAATAATATTTATTTTGATAGCGAGCGGATAAATAAATTCTTAAATATTATTCGCTATAAAGACGGTAAATTTGAATTGATAGATAAATTTAAAACGGGTAAATAAAAGGAAGAAGGAGATATTTTTACAGTTAAAGAACTTCCGGTTGATGATCGCCCGCGTGAAAAATTAGTTTTTCGCGGAGCACAAAACTTGACTGATGCCGAGCTTCTTGCAATATTATTGCGAACAGGAAAAGTAGGTAAATCAGTTCTGACTCTTGCTCAGGAACTTCTGAACCGGCATGGAAGTCTTGCTATGCTTGCATCGAAATCGATTTCAAATTTAACGAGTACTGTCGGAATCGGTAAGGACAAAGCGGCCACGCTTCAAGCGGCATTTGAAATTAGCAGACGTATACAGTCACAATCTAAATGGTTTTCCGAAAATAAAATTACCTCGCCTAAAGAAGTTGCAGATGTCTTTATTCCATTGCTTATTGATGAGTTAAAAGAAAAATTTATTGTGGTCTGTTTGAATACGGCAAACAAAATTATCAGGTATGAAGTTATTTCGGTGGGTAATCTAAATTCCAGCATTGTTCATCCAAGAGAAATCTTTAAGGTTGCAATTGAAAATAATTCGGCAAGTATAATATTGATTCACAATCATCCAAGCGGTAACCCCGAGCCGAGTAACGAAGATATTCAGATAACTAAAAGAATAGTTGAGTCGGGAAAAATTTTGGATATCCCTGTATTTGATCACATAATTATTGCCGGAACTAGCCATTCAAGTTTTGTCGAAAAACACCTATTGTAACCTAACGCAAAATTAATATGGAAAATATGGAATATAATTGTCAATATGTTTAATTTAAAAAAGAAATTATTTTAAAATTAATGTAATTTTCTAAAATTTTTAGCATATTTGAAGTAGACCTTGGTACAAATAGATAAATTAAACAACTTTCTAAACTAATAATCATTGGAGGTTATAATATGAAAATAGCAAAGGTTCTAAGAAACACTGCTATTATAGCTGCTTTTGGAATAACAACGGCAGTTTTAAGCGGATGCGGAGGCGTTAGCGAAGCAGAAATGGCTCAGCTAAACAACCTGCAAAGTGAAGTTAACTCATTACAATCACAGGCTAATTCCCTGAAGGACGAAAGAGCTAGCTTGGAAAAAGAAATCGCGGCGAAGAACGATAAACTCGCGCAGTGCAATAAGGAAAAAGAAGAGACTAAGGCAAACTTAGAAAAAATGTCTTCTAATAAATAACTGAAAATTAAATTTAACCGGAGGAAACATTATGAAATTAAGTAAAAGTTTTATTGGAATGCTTGCTCTCTTGTTTTTCTTATCGATTGCTACTTATGCGCAAGAAGAAAAGAAGATGACAAAAGACGAATGGCAAGCTGAAATAACCCGTCTTACAACCGAAAAACAAAGTCTTCAAACCGAAGATAGCACTTTAACGGCTGATATCGCTAACCTAAAAGATCAATCTTCAAAAATTCAAGGCTACGATAATTGTATGGAAGAACTTTATCAAATGATTGGCGCTACAAAAGCAGACGTTGATAATTTTAGAAGTGCCGTAGCTGAATTAAATGGAAAAATTGAAAGACACGAAGGACCTAAAGCTGACAGGCAAAAAGATCTTGATGCTTTGAAAGCAAATAAAATTAGCGCTCTTCCTGAATTTTATGACCAGGTTCACAATCAAATGCAAGCCTCACTTGATGCTTGGGTTGAAGCTCCAAAAGAAATTACCTACACTGTTGTAAAAGGTGATTGCTTGTGGAATATCGCTAAGAAAAAAGATATTTATGATAATGCTTTTGCTTGGCCAAATATCTACAAAGCTAACCGCGATGAAATTAAAAATCCAAATTTGATTTTCCCGAAACAGAATTTCAAGATTCCTAAATTGACACAGGAAGAAATGGCTAAATACGAAAAAATTAAAACGAACTATAAACCGGCTCCGGCTAAATAAGGTCACTTAATTGTTCCTATCTTTTATTCGTTTTGAAAAGCCCTTGTTATCTTTTGATGATAAGGGCTTTTTATATTTATTGGTGAAACTATGACTGCTGTTGAAAAAAAATTTACTTTAGAAAATGCCGATATGCTTTCCTTGCTGGGAATGAATGACAGCAATCTTAGAATGATAGAAGATAAATTTAATGCGTCAATTGTTGTGCGCGGCGAAAATTTCGTGGTCAAAGGCGTGCTCGAAGAAGTTGAAGTGGTTGAAAAAATTATTAAAGAAATGGTATATGTATTAAACACCAGCGGTACTCTTCGTACCACCGATGTAGAAGCCATTCTTGATCTTACACTACACGGAAAAGAGATTATCAGCGAAAAGGAAATTGATTCTGTTGTACTTTATACTAAAAATGATGCGATAAAAGCGAAGACACCAGGACAATTAAATTATCTTCAAACTGCTATGAAAAATGATATCTGTTTTGCAATTGGCCCAGCTGGTACCGGCAAAACTTATTTAGCAGTTGCACTTGCTGTTTCTGCTTTGAAAAAAGGGAATATCAATAAAATTGTTTTAGCGCGTCCTGCAGTTGAAGCGGGCGAAAGCCTTGGATTTTTACCAGGCGATTTTAGAGAAAAGATTGACCCATATCTCCGTCCGTTATACGATGCGCTTGATGATATGATGCCATCTGAAAAATTAAAAGGTTACCTGGAAAAAGGTATTGTCGAAATTGTGCCTCTTGCATATATGCGCGGTAGAACTCTGAATAATGCTTTTGTAATTTTAGATGAAGCGCAAAACGCTACGGCAACTCAAATGAAAATGTTCCTTACCCGGCTTGGCGTAAACTCTAAAGCTATAATTACCGGCGATATTACTCAAATTGACCTACCGTCTAAATCTGTCAGCGGTTTGATTGAAGCAAAAGATATTCTTAATAATATTGAAGGTGTAGGATTTGTTTATTTTGATAAATCGGATGTTGTGAGACACAAGCTTGTAAAGGATATTATTAACGCCTATGAAAAATTCAAAAATGGGGATAATAAAGAAAGCTCTAAAGCTGAATAAATAATTTTAAGATTTCAAATGGTGTAAATTTATTTTTTCCAAAAATCTTTGTTCCCATTCAATATTTACATATCTCATCAAGAAATCTAATCCCGGAATCTTTACTTAAATTCTTTTTTTACTTTCATTCCAATATTTGTCCATCTCCTTAAGATTTGATTCATGAATTTTTCTCCCACTTTCATTTACCTTATCTTCAATGTAATTAAACCGTCTTACAAATTTCTTAATTGAATTCCGCAAAGCATATTCGGGGTTTATCCCTAAAAACCTGGAATAATTTACCATTGCAAAAAACACATCACCGACTTCATTCTCTAATTCTTCTCGTGTCTCCTCTTTTTCTGACTTATGCATCTCTCCAATTTCTTCAATCACCTTTTCCCAAACTTGCTCTTTCTTATCCCAATCAAAGCCAACTTTAGAAGCTTTCTCTTGAATTCTGTATGCTCTTTGCAATGCGGGAAGATTTTCCGGAACTCCCTCAAGAACAGAGTTTCGTCCTTCACTAAGTTTTATCGTTTCCCAATTTCGTTTAACATCTTCCGCGCTCATGGCTTCAACATTTCCAAAAACATGAGGATGGCGTCGTACTAGCTTTGACTGTATAGAATCAATTACATCTTCAAGCTTAAACTTATTTTCTTCTTCCGCAATAACGGAATGAAAAATCACATGAAGGAGTAGATCGCCTAATTCAATCTTCAACTCATCAAAATCTTTATTATCGATTGACTCAACTACTTCATAAGCTTCTTCGATAGTTGCCGCTTTAATCGAATCATTTGTTTGTTCGCGATCCCACGGGCATTCCACTCTTAGTCTTCTAATAATGTTTACCAAATCACTAAATCTATTTTCATTCATTCGGTTAATTCCTTAAAATTGTATTGCTAAATTAATTCGCTATTGCCAATCGGCATTCAGTTTGTGCGATTGAAGTCAAAACATAAGATAATAAAAATCTTAAACTTTAACATTGCCATTAAAAAGAAAAGGAGTATATATGATAGAAAATAAAATTGAAGAATTAGGATTAAAACTTCCCGACGCGCCCAAACCTTTGGCTGCATATATTCCTGCTTTGGTCGTGGATAAGCTTATCTTCACGTCGGGCCAGTTGCCATTGGAAAAAGGTATATTAAATTTTAAAGGAAAATTAGGAGCAGAAGTCAGTGATGAAGAAGGTCGTAAAGCTGCCGAAATTTGTGCGCTTAATTGTTTAAGCGTTATAAAAAGCGTCATTGATGACCTTGACCGTATAGAACAGGTAGTAAAACTAACTGTATTTGTAAACAGCACTGATGGTTTTATCGGACAACCTAAAATTGCTAACGGGGCATCAGAATTAATTGGTAAAATATTTGGCGAAAAGGGGAAGCATGTTAGAAGCGCCGTCGGCGTTAATGAGCTACCGTTAAATTCGCCTGTAGAAATTGAAATGATTGTAAGAGTAAAATAAAATTTAATGATTCATTTTAACTTAGTGAGGTAGTTATGAAAACACTATTCGCAAATACTTTCTTTATAATAATTATCCTTAGTACGATTGTTTTTCCTCAGAAAAGTGCTTTTACAATTTCTGATCTTTACAAGATTAGAAACGTTGGGGCACCGGTAATATCATATGACGGAAAAATGATTGCATTTACTATTACTGATAATGATCTTCCGAAAGGAACATCTACAACCAAAATTTACGTAATGAATGAAGGCGGGTTGAATTTAAAGAGTATTCCTGATACAAGTAAGAATATTTATGAACCTGTTTGGACTAAGAACGGCGACCTGGATTATATTGCCGTAAAAAATGGCACTCCGCAACTATTTCAATATTCATTTGCTGATAATAAAACAACTCAGCTTACAGATTTATCTACTGGGGTTGATGCCCCAGTTGTTTCTCCAGACGGAAATTTAGTAGCGTTCTCAACGGATGTATATCCTTCTTGCGGATCTAATGACAACTGTAACAAAGAAATTGATTCAACATCTGCGCATGGTCCTATTCAGGCATATCTTGCAGATCATCTTCTTTTTAGGCATTGGACACAATATTCAGCAGGGAAGTATACTCATATTTTTATTTATAATGTTGAAGATAAGACTTATACAGATGTTACCCCGGGAAAATTTGTATCTCCCACATTTATGCTTGGCGGAGGTGTCGGATATAATTTTTCACCGGACAGTAAACAACTGTGCTTCGTCTCTAATCACGATCCGCATCCAGAGGCATCAACTAATGCAGACCTGTGGATAGTTCCGGTTACAGGCGGTGATGCGATAAATATTACTAAAGAAAATAAGGCTTGGGACGGTTGGCCTATTTATTCTCCGGACGGAAGATATATTGCTTATCGTACTCAATTAGTTCCCGGTTATGAATCTGATAGATTTAGACTAGCTATTTATGATAGACAAACTAAGAAGTCTAGAATACTAACCGACAATTTTGACAATTGGGTTGATGATTTTAGATGGAGTCCTGATTCAAAAGAAATATATTTTATTGGAGAAGTAGAAGGCTACGAACCAATTTATAAAGTTGATTTAGCTTCGGATAAAATCACTAATATAACTGGTAATCAAGCTATCGGTGGTTTTGAGATAGCAAATGAAGGTAAAGATATTGTTTTCGCAGCTTCCTCAGTAGCAAAGCCAAGAGAGTTATATAGAATAAATTTAGGTGATAGAAAGATAGAACAGATAACTGATTTCAATAAGAAATTTTTAGAAGATGTTGATGTTCGTCCCGTTGAAAAGATGTGGGTTGAAGGAACGGGAGGAAAGAAGGTTGAAGTATTCATAGTAAAGCCGCATGATTTTGACCCTAATAAGAAATATCCTTTGATTTTAAATGTTCACGGGGGACCTCAGATGCAATGGATGGATTCGTTCAGAGGTGACTGGCAGGTTTATCCGGGTTCAGGTTATGTAGTAGCATTTCCAAATCCGCATGGCTCTACAGGTTATGGAGAAGCATACACTGCAGAGATCTCAGGTGATTGGGGAGGTAAAGTTTTTGAAGATTTAATGAAAGTTACCGATGCCCTTGAGAAGCTTCCTTATGTTGATAAAAACAAGATGGGCGCTATGGGTTGGTCTTACGGCGGTTATATGATGGATTGGTTCCAGGCTAAAACCAAGCGCTTCAAATGCTTGGCATCTATGATGGGTGTTTATGACTTAACTTCAATGTGGGGAAGCACTGAAGAACTTTGGTTTGTTAACCACGATTTAAATGGGCAACCGTGGAATTCTGAAGATTATACTAAGTTTTCACCCTCTCATTATGCAAAAAATTTTTCTACACCTACTTTAATTTTTACTGGGCAAAAAGATTTTCGTGTCCCCTACAACCAAAGCATTGAATATTTTACAACACTCCAAACTTTAGGTGTCCCTTCGCGTTTAATCATATTTAAAAATGATGGACACTGGCCAGATAATATTAAATCAATGCCTCTTTATTATGACGCACACCTGGATTGGTTTCACAAATATCTCGGAGGTTTACCTGCTCCCTACAACGTAAAAGAAATGATAAGAAATTTAAGTTTTAAGAATAATTCTAACTAAAAATTGAAATGCTTTAGAGTTGTCTCTCCCGATAACTCTAAAGCTTAATTTTATGCATTGGTTCAAAACTGCTACTTGAATAATGATTATAAATATTGAATTGATTGGTCGATTGTTGTCTGCTTGGTATTTGATGACGGATTTCGTTTTGTAAATTAATAGACATTCTATTTCCAGCCGGTTGTAGTTCAACTTGATTCATTATAACAAATCGGCTGTTGTTTTGTTTAAGTTCCTCGGCAATTTTTTTCTCAACTTCGATTTGGATTTTATTTTCCGAAACAAGTGTCGGGCGCATATAAGGTTTTACTTTTGAACTGCTTCTAAACTTATAGATAGCATAAGAAGTAGCAACCACAATTAAAGAAAAAAGTGCGAATAGCTTCAAAGAAAAAATTATTATTTCAAGTAAATCCATTTTATTTTGTCCAATTTTTTCTTCTTAAGACTCAATTTTTATACCAGCGAATATATTCAATAATCCCAACTTTTATTTCTTTAAAGTTCCTTATTTGAGATATTTTTTCATTTTGAGACTTTTTAGGTATGGAAAAATTATTTGTGGTAATATTTGTAGCCGAATTTTAGTTAATTATAGTTATCTTTATATATTGTTTTAATTGCCTTCTAAATATTTGATTTTGGCAGTTAAATATATTTATTAAAACAGTTTAATTTGATTTTATTTTGAATGTTTGATAAATTTAGTGTCTGGATAAAAAACATCATAAATATTTGATAGGAAGAAGAACAATGACTAAAGCTGATATAGTTGATAAAGTTGCGGCTGGAACGGGTCTTACTAAATTGGAAACCGAAGCAATAATTGAAGGTTTTTTTACAACGGTGATTGACTATTTAAAGGAAGGAAAAGGGATTGAAATAAGAGGATTTGGAAGCTATAAAGTAAAAAAGAAAAATGCCCGCCAAGCGCGTAATCCCAAGAGTGGCGCATCGGTATTTGTACCGGAGCATTATGTCCCGACATTTAAGTTTTCAAAAGACTTTAAGGAACTAGTCGATAAGGGTATGAAAGAGAAAAAATAAGAATGCATAAGTTTTGTCCGAGTTGTGGCGTAAAATTAGAAAGAGAATTTAAATTTTGTCCTGAATGCGGCTTGGAGTTGATTAAATTAAGTCAGCAAGTCGATGAAAATGGCCTAACTAAAAACTTCTCAAAAGGATCTGATGAATTATCTGGAAATGTAATAATTTGTGAAATATGCGGAGAAGAAAACAATCCTACTAATTTGGTTTGTACCGGTTGCGGCGCAAAACTAAATAATCCAAATGTTCCGTCGGGGAATGCGGTTAAAAAGGAAGAACTTGCTGCGGCAAATAAAATTAGCAAATCAAAAAAACAAAATTACAAACAGACAAATAAGGTTAATCTACTAAATAAGAAAATCTCAGCCCCAAATCAAAATCTAAAAAAATTAAATAAAGCAAGAGTCATTACTATTATTGCAATCGGACTTGGAATTTCTCTTCTGATTTTAATTTTTTCAGGTGCACTGGACTTTATCATTTCGCCAACCCCTAAGGCTCCTCAGAATGTAGCTCAAGATCAAAGTTCTGGTGTTGATTTGGGCAGTATCCAGAAAATAAATGATCTTGAACAAGTTGTTAAAGAAAACCCACAAGACACTTCGGCAATCCTGAGTTTAGCGCATGCAAAAAACGATGCAAATTTATTTGACCAGGCTATAGTCAATTACAAACAATATTTAGCACTTGTTCCTAAAGACCCTGATGCAAGAATTGACATGGGCATCTGTTATTATAATTTAAAAGATTATGATACTGCAATAAAAGAAATGGAACAAGCAATCAAGTATGACCCGAAACATCAAATCGGTTATCTTGACTTAGGTATTGTTAGCTTAACAAAAGGCGATCTCGCAGGATCAAAAAAATGGCTTCAAAAAGCAGTTGCTTTAGACCCAGGTTCAGATTATGGCAAGAAAGCAGAAGAATTATTACAATCACATAGCACAAACCAAGGAGGTAACTAATGCCTTGCGGAAGAAAACGTAAGCGGCATAAAATGTCCACTCATAAAAGAAAAAAACGATTGAGAAAAAATCGTCATAAGAAAAAGTTAAGATAAACTGGTTCAAAAAAATCCTTCTAAATCTTTTTCTAAGAAAGCCATCTTAGCTCAGTTGGTAGAGCAGCTCATTCGTAATGAGCAGGTCGTCGGTTCAAGTCCGACAGATGGCTCTTGTAAAAAGAACTAACTTTTTTGAATACCAATATTTCAATTCTCCCCGATTTATTTAAAAACATTCAGCAAAACATTTCTCGACTATTCGGATCCCTCTTATCACTCAACAGTCGGCCATTTTGGCAGAACTTCATCCGTAAAGTTAATACAGTAATAAGATTTTTTTGTAGAACACTTAAAGAAAGGAAAAATAATAATGTGGTACAAATTTTGAGTTTTTAGAATGCTATATATTACCCTTTATCAAACCGCAGTATCAAAAAAGTATAATTTAAAAGCTACCAATATTTTATAAAGACAATAATAAAATCTCTGTCAAGGTTCAGAAATTTTACTTGAGTTGAAAGATGATGTTTCTTAAATAAATGAATTTGATTTCTTGGCATTTAATATTTAAAATAGAAAAAAATATAAACGAAAAAAAAGTGGGCCAGAGAAAGAATTTTCTTGACTTTAGAGAATAAATTTCCTTAATTTTGGGGAGCAGTGGGGAAAAGTGGTAAATTCATTAAAAGTTAGGAAAATTTCTTGTTTAAAGGTCAATTTACATATTCACTCGATTCAAAAGGAAGAGTAAGCATTCCTTCCAAATTAAGGAAGTTTATCTCCTCAGAAGCTAACGATACCATCGTTATGACTACGGGTACAGTAAAATGCATCGATATTTATCCACTTGATGAATGGCAGAAATTTGAAGCAAGGCTGGATACTCTTAACACATTCCTTCCTAAAGACTCAAGATTTATAAGAATACTATTACAAAATGCTTCTGAAGATACTCTTGATTCGCAATCAAGAATATTGATTCCTCAGAATCTTCTAGAATATGCAAAAATAGAAAAAGAAGTTTTGATACTTGGTGTTCACAAAAAAATCGAATTTTGGAATCCAAAGATTTATGCTGAATACTTGGAAGAATTTCCCGAGACTTACGAACAAATTGCAGCACAAGTAATGGCAAAATGATGAATGATCATCATACGCCTGTGCTTTTAGAAGAAAGCTTGAATTTTTTGGTTATGGGCAGACCAGGTTTTTATTTTGATGGTACTCTTGGTTTTGGAGGACATGCCCAAGAAATTTTAAAAAGAATAAATTCTGAATCGACTTTAGTTGCAACAGATATCGACCTTGACGCTTTTAAATATTCTAAAGAAAAATTTGCGGACGAAAAAAGATTTAAGGTCTATAATTTTAATTTTTCGCAAATCGATCTTATTGCAAAGATAGAATCAATAAAGTCTTTTGATGGAATTTTCGCTGACTTAGGCGTATCCTCTTTCCAGCTTGATAATATAGCTTCCGGGTTTACTTACAGAACCGAGGCTAATCTTGATTTAAGAATGGATAAGAAGATAGTTATTAACGCAGCCGATGTCGTTAATTCATTTTCGGAAGACGAGCTGACAAAAATATTCTTCGATTTCGGCGAAGAAAGAAATTCAAAACTAATTGCTAGGAAAATTTGCGAAAGAAGAAAAGAAAAAAAGATCACAACAACTCTGGACCTAAGTGAAATTATAGCCTCGGTAACGCCATTTAAATTCAGAGTAAAAACATTTTCCAAGATTTTTCAAGCGCTAAGAATTTACGTGAATGACGAACTGGAAACATTAAGGGTGTTCTTAAATAAATCAGTTGATCTTTTAACCTCCGGTGGCAAGATAGTAATTTTATCATATCATTCACTGGAGGATAGAATTGTAAAAGATATTTTTAAGTATGAAACACTTGATTGTGTTTGTCCAAAAGATTTTCCAGTTTGTAAATGCGGCAAAGTTCCGAGGCTCAAAATTTTAACGAAGAAGCCTGTTACTCCGTCTGAGGGAGAAATAAGGCTTAACGTTAGGGCTAGAAGTGCAAAACTTAGAGCGGCAGAAAGAATATGAAAAAAAGTGTTAAACCTCTACTTGTTTTTTATCTTTCAATTTTTTTGATGTTCGCATTTTTAATTTTAGGATACATTAGTTTCAAACTTGAATGCGAAAAATTAATAAGAGAAAAAGTTGAAACTGAGAAAAGTTTGGCCGATATAAAAAATTTAAAAGTAAACCTGATTGCGGAAAATCAGGCGCTTTCCTCGGAAGAAAGAATTGTTAATATTGCACAAAACGAGCTTGGCATGGTTAAAAGAACTGAGCCTTCATTAGTCTTGACTGTAAGCAAAACAAAGATCGAACAAATTTCTTCGGAAATTCAAAAAAAGTATGAATAACTCAAGAGCAATTTGGATAATAATTTTTGTTTTTATTGCGTTTGCGACGCTTGTCGCGAGGCTGTTTGATATTCAAATTATTCGTAGCGAAGAATTAAAATATTATGCTAAACGACAGCAAACTATTGTAGAAAAAATCAGGGCTGATCGCGGTTTGATATATGACAGAAATAATGTTCTTCTTGCTTATAACCGAAATGATGTCTCATTCTTTTTAGATCTCAGAATGGTTTCTAACAAAAACAAAATAAAGATTGCAAAAAAATTTTCATCTGTCTTCGGCGAAACCATTCGTCATTATGAAGATTTAATGGACGCTTCAGGTAAAACTATTTGTATAGAGAAAAAAGCTCCGAGCGAAAAATCTAATCTACTTAAAAATTTTAAAGTAGCCGGACTTTTTCACAGAGAAGATCCTACGCGAGTTTACTATTACAAAGATCTTGCTTCTTATGTCCTTGGCTACGTTGGCAGCGATTATCATGGAGTTGATGGTGTTTCAAAGTATTATGATAACGTACTTTCAGGACAGGATGGCAGCATGGTAGTATTGCGCGATGCGGTCGGCGATATGATCACTGTTGAAGAAAAGGAAACTAAGCCGGCAGTTCCAGGTATAAGCCTTGTCTTAACAATAGACAAAAATTATCAACAAATTTTAGAAGAGGAGCTGAACGAAGGAGTTAAAAAATACGGCGGAAAATCTGCTGCAGGAATTATAATGGATCCCAATAACGGTGAAATTTTGGCGTTAGCAAATTCAGGCGGATTTAATCCCAATAAATATTGGTCTTACAGCGATACTGCAAGAAGGGATCGGGCAATAACTGATACTTACGAACCCGGCTCTACGTTTAAATCCTTTTCGATGGCAGCTTTGCTTGATAAAAATCTTGTTAACGAAAATGACGAAGTTTTTGCGGAGAACGGAAAATATAAATTTGAAAATGTTTTTATTACAGATGCACACAAAAGCGGATGGCTTTCGGCTCGCCAGGTAATAGAGGAATCTAGTAATATTGGAATGTCAAAGTTAACTCAGAAAATTGACGATGATACATTTTATAAGTACCTCCGTGCTTTCGGATTTGGAAATTATACTTCAATTGATTTACCGGGTGAAGTAAGTGGAATGCTACGAAAACCAAATGTATGGACTCCGGTATCAAAAGCATTTTTATCTTTTGGATACGGGCTTTCAGTAACGCCGATTCAAATTGCAACAGCTTATTGCGCTTTGGTTAACGGCGGGATATTGTATCAACCTCAGGTTGTAAAAAAAGAAATTAAGAGAGACGGAACAATAGTAGAACAGGACAATCCTATTCAGGTACGAAGAGTAATCTCAGCGGCTACATCTGCAAGAATTAGGCAGCTTCTTATTGATGTTGTAAAAGAAGGTACGGGAACTGAAGCAAGTCTTGAAAATATTACTATTGGCGGCAAGACAGGTACTTCTCAAAAACTAATTGATGGGCATTACTCTAAAGAATTTTATAACTCCTCATTTGTAGGTTTTTTCCCTGCAGAGAATCCTAAAATAGTTTGTCTAATATTAGTGAACTCGCCAACGGTAGGAAGATATGGTGGTTTAGTTGCAGCACCAATCTTTAAGAATGTTGCTGAAAGAATAATAAGCATGAATCCAGGTAATTTTGAAAATTACCAATCGCCTAATCAACCCGAGGGACAGGACTTTAAGATTGTAAATGCCGGAAATACAAATAACAAGCCGGCACTAAGTCAGGACAAAGAATTATCGAATACTATTAATCAAAGTAATAACGTTGACATAAAGTCAGGTTTGATGCCTGATTTATCCAACTATTCATTGAGAGAAGCAATATCAGTAATATCAAGACTAGGGCTGAAATGCAAAATTAATGGTTCAGGAAAAGTTGTCTCACAAAGTATTACTCCGGGCATAAGTATTCATAAGGGTGCGTTGTGTGTTGTTGTCTGTAAAGAACCTGATTTAGTGGGAGCATCAGTATACTAATGGAATTAACAAAACTACTAGATAGCATAAAAGTAATTCAAGTTACCGGCGAGGTTCAGAGGAAAGACGTGTCCGGCATATTTTACGATTCAAGAAGAGTGGTGAAGAATTCCATATTTGCTGCAATAAAAGGATATAATACTGACGGTCATAAGTTTATCCTTGACGCAATAAATAAAGGTGCTATTGCAATAATTTTGGAAGATGACCGAAGTGTACCCGACGATATATTTACACATGAAAAGATAGCTAAAATATTAGTTTCTAACAGCCGCATTGCATTAGCCGAGGTCTCAAATTCATTTTATAAGGAGCCTTCGAAAAAAATAAGTCTCATAGGAATTACAGGAACAAACGGTAAAACAACCACTTCATATTTCATAAAGAGTGTATTAGAGACTGCCGGGCATAAAACAGGATTGGTTGGAACAATTTCGAATTATATAGGAGAGAAAGAGATTCAGTCAACGTTAACTACACCTGAATCAAACGACTTGAACAGTTTATTCCTGGAAATGTATGGTGAAGGCTGCTCACACGCAATCATGGAGGTATCTTCTCATTCGTTGGTGTTAGATAGAGTATATGATTTAAATTTTGCAGCGGCAGTTTTTACAAATATTACTTCGGATCATCTTGATTTCCACAAGACATTTGAAAATTATTTTGATGCCAAGAAAATTCTA
>JAKBMG010000193.1 GCA_021831685.1 Bacteroidota bacterium
GATGTTTTCTATAATGAAGAGTAAGATGAAAATAGATGGTCTTATAAGCATTGGGGGAGTAATTACCTATGGAGCTGGGAAAGCTATATTAGAAAGTAATCATACCGTACCTAAGGATATAATGCTTGGAGAATTTGGAGATAACGATATAGTCTCCCGTTTAGGTGTTCCTTTTTATACTGTTAATCAAAACCCTTATATAATGGGTAAATCTTCCGTTGACTTGTTGATTAAGATAATTGAGCAACAAGGGATGCAAGATAATTTTAATGATATAATTATAGATTCTGAAATCTTGAACCGGTAGAATATTTATCCTTTCGGAATGACTTGTGGTCGCGATTTAGCGCGCTATAGATATTGACGTTTAAGTTTTTGTTTTTTGTATCAAGCCTGTCTGTCTTCTGGCAAAATATTTTTTATGATAAACATTCTCAATTTCATTGCCTTCCATTCAAAATTCAAAATTGCGGTTTGCCGCGCTATGAAATCTTACCTTAAAAATTTCGCATTTTTTCAACAATTTACTATTCGCAATTTTAAAATAATTATAATCTTTTAATTTTAACTAATAAAGAAGGTTAACATGAAAGCTAAAATACTCTTTGGTTATTTAATGTTTTTGTTTATTTGCTTTATGGGGAATATAAATCTCTATTCTCAAAGCACAGCAAGAGGAACCCTCATTGGGCGTATAACAGGTTCTGATACTAAAAAGGGGCTTCCCTACGCCACGGTTATGGTTGTGGGTACCAACAATGGGGCAGCTACAGATTTAGACGGTAACTACATTATACGAAATATTGATGCTGGCAAACAACAAATTTCAATTTCGTTTGTTGGTTTTGAAACAAAAAAGATTGAAGTCACAATTCGACCTTATAAAGTAACGAAACTAAATGTTGTACTGCAAATTACTTCGATAAAAACCAAAGAAGTAATAGTAACGGCACAGGCTAAAGGACAAATTGAAGCAATAAATGAGCAGATCAATTCAAATACAATAAAGAATGTGGTTTCATCTGATCGTTTGCGGGAAAACCCTGACGCAAATGCTGCAGAATCAATTGGTCGGCTTCCCGGAATTTCTTTAATTAGAAGCGGTGGTGAAGGTGTGGGAATTGTTATACGCGGATTAAACCCTAAATACAGCACTGTTATGTTGGACGGGGTTCAATTGCCTTCAACAGATTTTGGTAATCGTAGTACAAATATATCGGGGATATCCCAATATCTTTTGCAAACAATTGAAGTTTATAAATCTATTACTCCCGATATGGATGGAAATTCAGTTGCGGGTTCGGTGAATTTCACATTGGCTCCCGCTCCCAAAGGTCTAAACTTCAATGTCATTGCACAGTCGGGCTATAATCATCAAAATAATTATTGGGGAAATTATACCTTTGAGGTTGATGCAAGCAACCGGTTCTTAAATAATAAATTTGGCGTAAAACTCAGCTTAGATGCCGAAAGAGTTAACAGAGGACGACAAACGATAAGCGCCTCTTATGGTGTCAATTCAAACATAACAGGAGGCTTAGGTTACGAACAAGTTTTATTAAATAGTGCCTCACTCAATAGTATATCGAACATAAGGGAAAAGCAGGCTGGTACCTTAGTATTGGATTGGCAGTTTTCTCCCGCCTCAAAAATATTCTTTTATAATTTTTTTTCAGCTAACCCGAGCAATAATTCATCTTTTAGTAAAATATTTAACCCTGGTGGTGGGAGCATAAGTTATAATGCAGATTTAAATAACAACGGAAATAACTTACTCTATACAAGCTTATTAAGAGGAGAAAATGCTTTTAATCAATTTAATCTGGATTACGGCGTTTCTTTTTCACAAACCCATAATTATACCCCATTGAATATGACTTGGAGTTTTCTTTTACAAAACGCTTATGATTCGCAGTACAAAACCAATATGGAAATGACACTGCCACCTGATCAAATTATTAATGATTCAAACGATAAGAGCGATGTTCAAACATTACAACGAATACAATTTTATAATATGGGGTATGATCAAAATGATCTGCTGCAGAAGGATTTAAATACTTTTTTAAATATTAAGTTTCTTTTTAAATTAGGTAATGATATTAGCGGTTATCTTAAGGGGGGTGTAAAATATAAAAATACAGATAGAAAGGTAAGTTTTTTTAGTGCTAATCAGAGGATACTTAGTAATCTTCCATTCGTTGGTTATGCTCAAAAAGCGTTTAATTGGGTTCAGTTATCAGGTGGTTTTCCTAGTGCTGTGCCATTTGCAACTGGTAATACCATCAACAACTTCAGTGATAAGTACAATTTTGGATGGACTATCAATTTTAATAGATTATCAGATATATGGCAATGGTGGAATGATTTTTCAAATAGAGTCATAAAAGGTGATTCGATTATTAAAACAATCGGGGGAATAGGGCAAATTGGATTCACATCAGATGTTTATGGAAGTTCCATTAATGACCAGGATATTACTGAAAAATATTATGGTACCTATTTAATGACGGTATTAAACATTGGCAATCTTATAACATTTATGCCTGGTGTCCGTTACGAAAAAGTAACAGACAATATGATTGGAAGCAAAGTTTATAACATGTCAGTTTATTTTACACAAGATTTCCCACGGGATACAATAAATGCAACAAGTGAAAATGAATTTTACCTCCCGAATGTACATCTAATAATTAAACCTTTGGACTGGATGCATATTCAAACTGCTTATACAAAAACTTTAGGTAGACCTGACTATAATCAAATAATACCAAATACTTACATTAATAATGGTGTTGCCCCCTATATATATCAAACTGGTAATCCCAATCTTAAACCCGAACAATGGTCAAGTTATGATTTGCAAGTTGCTGTATTTGGTAATGAGATTGGTCTCTTTTCTGTGGACGGTTTTTACAAAGAAGTGAAAGACCAAATTTGGACAAGAACTTATAATAGGATTAAAGGCGATCCGATTATTCCAGGATTTGGAGATAACGACCAGGTTATAACTACAGTAACGCTAAATCATAATCAAATAGGTTATGTAAGGGGATTGGAATTCGAATGGCAAACAAGTTTTTGGTATTTACCAGAACCATTTAATTATTTCTCATTAAATGTCAACTATACTTTAATGAATTCTATGACACAATATCCGACCCAGAGATTATTTACTACATATCAAACAGATAGCAAAGGAAGACCGATCCCTATATCAAATAGAGTAGATTCTGCTGCTACGGATAAAATGATAAATCAGCCGAATAGTATATCTAATGTATCACTCGGATTTAATTATAAAGGACTGAATCTTTGGTTATCATACCAGTATAACGGTCAAATTCTTACGGGCTGGAGCACTCAGCGAGAATTAATAAGTACGCAGAATAGTTATCAACGTTGGGACCTGCAAGTTGCTCAAAACTTACCCATTAAAGGGCTGATATTAAGATTTGATGTGGCAAATATTAATAATGAACAGCAAACTTCAAATCTCATAAGTGATCCAAGACCAACTTACATAGAAAGTTACGGGTGGACATCAGATTTGGGGATAATGTATAATTTTTAATAACAAACATAAAACAAAGGAGGTGGTAAAAAGAATAAAATTAATAATAAAAGGGAATATATAACAAATTTCAAAGTTTTCTGCTAAAGGAAAGGAGGTAATATTACAATAATATTCTTTGTAAACATCAAAGTGCAAAGTACTAATTTAAAATTAATAATTAAAAATTAAGAAAGAAAAAAAATTATGAAAAAAATTAGATTCTTTATAATTGGAGTTTTAACTTTAATGTGTTCCTTTACTCTTGTTGCTCAAACTATAGTTAATGTAACCCCTGGTTATGGCACATTGAATGATGCCATAACTGCTCATGGCTCTGCTACATACGTTTTACAAGCAGGCGGTTGGTACGGCTTGAATCAAATATTGGAGATTGATGTACCAATTCAAATTATTGGTGGAGAACCATCTCAAGGTGGAATGCCTGCAATAATACAAACCGGTCAAGCAGCAAGCGGTACTACTTTTGATCATATGTTCACTGTACTCAATAATCTGACTATGAAAAATGTATTCATCGTAAACGCTGACTTAACTAATGGTGTTGGTACAACGGTATTCTATGAAAATGCTCCTAGCAAGATAGTTATAGATTCTGTTACTGTCGACCCAATCGGTGGTGAGCTAATACAGAACCATACTGATAGCTGTTCTGCTTTTGTTACAAATTCTCTTTTTATGAGACAAGGCAATACATTAAGTTTAGGTGATGGAGATATATTTGGAGATATTCTAAGTAGGGATACTTTGTATGTAGAAAATAATACCTTTGTCGATGTAGGCACATATTTTATGGTAGCCAATAACGATCCCCGTAATAAAGAAAAGTTTATATGGATTAATCATAATACTATCATTATGGGAAAAGCAAACTTTGATTCCTATACGGGAAAATATCAAGAATATGTGACAAACAACCTTATGTTTAATTATAGTATGCACGCAATGCAAAATATTTGGAATGTCCTTTACACTAAAGATGGCGGTCCGAAATATAAGTGGGGATGTTTAATAAATGATGATACTTTAGTTGCAGATAGTGGTACTTCTTACATAACTTCAGAAACTCTACCTAGTACACGTAAACACTTTATTGAATATAATAGTAATTATAGATCTCAAGGATTCTGGGATTTGGTCAAATATATAAATACACAACCAGGATGGCAACATGGATATTTACAAAATTTTATCCCCGCTCTTGTCTATTTAGATTCGTCTCGAGAAACAAGAATGTATAATGATAAAACAAGTTTCCCATATTTCTTTGATAATAATAATATTAGTGATAATAATAGTGATTATATTACTGATGGCGCTGAAATTAAAGCTAATGACCCTCAATTTGTCGATCAAAAAATCTATACATTAACTGATTCTGCTATTGCCTGGATAAAACAATCAGAATTACAAGTGTGGGGATATCAAGCAAGTGATCCATCAACCTGGCCTCATTACTTTTACAAAGTAGATGTAGATGATGGAAATCCAACAACCTGGCCCCGTTTTAATGGTGCTTACACAAATACGAAACTTATGACAGCTTCAATTGAAAAATTACCTTTAGGTGATTTAAATTGGTTCCCGTCAGCAAAAGCAATTTGGCAAGCTAATCAAGCAAAGATAATGAATTATATTTTAGCTGAAAATGAATCCCAAATGAATATTACTTCTGTTAAAAAAGAAAATTCAGACTTACCAAATGAATACAACTTGTCACAAAACTATCCTAATCCTTTCAACCCAACTACCGTTATTAAATACAGTATTGCTAAGAGCGGTAGCGTTACTTTGAAAGTTTATAATATGGTAGGACAAGAAGTCGCAACACTAGTTAATCAGGAACAAAGTGCTGGAAATTATTCAATTGACTTCAATGCCTCAAGGTTAGCATCGGGAGTTTATATGTACCGATTAAATGCTGGAAATTTCACAGCGACAAAGAAGTTGATCTTACTTAAGTGAGTGCCAAGTGAATCTTGTTCTACTCTGCAGCAAGTTAAACCGTGACATTCAATATATCTAAATATTAGAAGACGTAGTGGTTCATTTCTTAATAAAATGAACCACTAATGTTCTGAATGTCTGTGCAAATAAAAATTTTGTTTATTTTTTATTGATGATAGAGGTGTATAATGTCTGTGCAAATAAAAATTTTGTTTATTTTATTGATGATAGAGGTTTTTAGTCTATCAAGATTAAATGCTCAACCGGCTGGAATGACGGCAGATAAAGGGAAAGATTCAATTTTGGTAGGGGTGGAATATTTCAATGGTTGGTGGAAGCATTCATCCAATAAATGGGAGTACAGAGGTAAGGACTGGAGGGCGCAATATCCCGATAGGATCCCATTGCTGGGGGAATATAACAATCAGAAAACAATGGACAAAGAGATAAAAGCAGCATCGGACTATGGCGTGGACTTTTTCTCTATTCTTTGGTATTATCCAGGTAATGTCAAGAATTCTGATAAAGCTGATTGCGATGATCTCAATGCTGGTCTTGATTTCTTTATGAATTCGCGCAACTCCAATAAGATGAAATTTATGGTTGAGCTTTGCAATCACAAACCTTTTGCTATTATAACAGATGAGGACTGGGACAAGTGTATGGATATTGTCATTAAGGCAATGAAGCATCCCAACTATCTACGCATTGACGGGCGTGCCGTACTGAAAATACACTCTGGTGATCAGTTCTATATTGACAATGGCTCAAGTATTCAACGCTCAAAACGGGTATTGCAGCATTTGCGTCAAAGAGCAAAAGATGCAGGAGTAGGCGAACTGTTAATCATGGTTGGTACTTATGGCGACAGACCAATTGATGGCAACTGCACATTTCCCAAAATTGGCGGAATTGATGGCACCATGGAGTACATGGATGTCCCTGAATTTCCTCAAAAAAAAACCGACTATCCGTATGAAGAATTAATTGCATGGGCAAAGCACATACGCGATGTAAGAAAAAATGATGCTTTAAGCTGGGTGCCTTATTTCCCTGCAGGCTGGAATCCCAGACCCTGGCACGATCCGCGTGCAGCTTTCAGCTTCCCAACAAGAGGACAATGGAGAAAGGGTCTTGAAGAATTAAAAAGCGATCTGTTAAAATATCCAAATTTGGGATTTCCTAAAAAAGATGGAACATTACAAAAGGCATTTACTATTTATTGCTGGAACGAATTTGGCGAAGGAGGTATAGTCGCTCCAACACAAGGCGAGCAGTACATGAAATTGGAAGAAATAAAAAAAGTATTTGGCAAATAAACTAGCTCTATTAAACAATTAAAACATCCTTATATGATATGAAAAAGATTATATACAACTATCTGGCTCTGTTTGTTGCTGCCTTCTTATTGGCGTCTTGTTCAGCCAGCAGCAACCTAAGCTATGTTAACAGCTTTTATAAGTTGACACTAAACAGCAAAACCGGTTCCATTAAATCTATTGAAAAGAATGGGAAAAACATGGTTTATACTGTTGGCTCTCAAGGTCCTCTATTCACCATTCGTTTTCGCGATGCCTCAAAAAAAGGAAAAATCCATGAGTTTAATGCACTGCAGGCGCAGAATTGCAAAATAGATTCAAAGGACGATCTGATTACTTTAACCTACAGCCAATTCAAAGATGCTGATCTTCAGGTTGTGGTTACTATCAGTGTGTCGAAAGACTCCCCGTTTATGCGCTGGAATCTGAGTGTTGATAACAACACGCCTTATACAATCGCTCACATCGATTTTCCGAATGTGGTTGTGCCTAATAATTTGATTGCTACCGGAGGAACGGGTCGGATTTTCTGGCCGGCTCAGGAAGGTTGCCTGATCGAAGATATGCGAATCCGCGAAGAAAGTCCGTGGTTAAAATTTAAGCCGATAGAATATCCGCAAGAGGGCTGGGGCGGTCTCTATCCATCCTCTACCCAGATGCAATTCATGGCATATTATAATGCCAATGGAGGACTTTATCTGGCAGCTCATGATGAACAATGTAATCCCAAAGGAATTGAGTTTCATAGAACTAGCAATAATGGGATTAAAATGGATTTTCGGCTTTTCGCAGGCGGTGCTGGTAATGGAATGTACAAAATGCCTTACGATATGGTAATGGGCGTATTCGATGGCGACTGGTATGATGCTGCGGCTATTTACCGCGATTGGCGCGACACTTCAAAAATGCCGATGCCGCCTAAGATTAAAGACAATAAAATGTTGCCCGATTGGTACTTCGAGTCACCGGTTGTGATTATTTATCCAGTGCGTGGGCATAAAGATATGGGAGATATGACGCCCAATAATGAATTCTATCCTTACACCAATGCTTTAAAAATAATCGATAAATACAACAAGGATTTCAATAGTAAAATAATGGCCTTGCTCATGCAGTGGGAAGGTACTGCTCCTTGGGCTCCTCCTTATGTATGGCCCCCTTATGGAGGAGAAAAAAACTATCTGGAGTTTGTTAAGGGGTTACATAAAAAGGGAAATCTTGTCGGACTTTACGCCAGTGGAATCGGCTATACTTTGCGAAGTAATACAGACACCACCTACAATATGTATAAAGAATACAAAGAAAAACATTTGGAAAAGGTGATGAAGGTTGCCCCCGATGGTACATTGGCTACGAATGGAGTGTGTACAGGCCCTAATGCTCAAAGAATTGGCTATGATATGTGCCCTGCCAATGATTTTGTAAAGGACGTCGTAAGAGATCAGATTGCTAAAATTGTTAAGAGTAAAACAGACTATATTCAGTTTTTCGATCAGAACCTTGGGGGAAGTTGTTATGCTTGTTATGGCACAGCTCATGGTCATTCCTACGGTCCGGGCCTTTGGCAAAACGATGCTATGCACAACATCTTTAAAGGATATCAACCCATTCTGGAAAAAGCTGGTTACAAACCCCTTGTAGGCTGCGAAGCAGCAGCTTCAGAAGCCAATCTTCCCTATCTTTTCTTCAACGATGCCCGTGCCACAATCAATTTATTTGCTGGTACTCCAGTTCCTGCTTATGCCTTTGTTAATCATGAGTATGTGAATAATTTCATGGGTAATCAGAATGGTGTATCTTTAGCTATAGATGTAAAGAAGAGTCCGATGAATTTCCTGCAGCGTTTGGCGTATGCGTTTTGTGCTGGTGATATGCTTACGGTGATATTACGAGGTAATGGCGATATGATTTGGGACTGGGGAACTTCGTGGGAGACTGAAACACCCAATCAAGAATACATCATTAATCTGGTAAAAAATCTCAACAACTGGAGGTTGGGTGCGGGCAAAGATTTCCTAGTATATGGAAGAATGTTGAAACCTCTTCCGTTTGAAGGAGCCACTAATGTGCCTATGATTACCAAACCCGGGAACAGGAATATTAACTTCCCCTCAGTATTTACCTCCAACTGGCAGTTTGGCAACGACCGCAAAGCTCAGTTTTTTGTAAACTACTTGCCACAAGAGCAGGAAATAACAATAAATATAAGTGGGTTGAAGAATGTAAAGGTATTTAAAAGTGCATCAGACACACAAGGAGAACTTGCCGGTGATAAAGAACTCAAGGTGAAAATCAGTCCTCTGAGTGCAATTATGGTTGCTTATTCAAAGTAAAGCAGGCACTGCAGAGCGGGTGGATAATAATTTGAAAACATTCAAGGTATCTATTTATGAACAAATGGTATAAGTTTCTAATTCCAGCTTTCTTAATACTTGTAACAACTTTTATGCAAGCGAAAGTTACCCTCCCGAATTTTTTCTCCAATAATATGGTGTTGCAACGGGATATGCCTATTCGAATTTGGGGTATGGCTGACAAGAATGAAGTAGTAACAATTTCTTTTAATGGTATTACTGAACAAGTAAAAGCCGGTAAAAACGGAAAGTGGAACACACAGCTTCCTGCTATGCAATTTGGTGGTCCATTCTCAATGACCATTAAAGGCAAAGATAATACAATTGTTTTCGACAATATTCTTATTGGTGATGTTTGGCTTTGCAGTGGTCAATCCAATATGGAATTTCCTTTGGCAGATGATTACACAGCCAGAGAAGAAATTCCGGCATCGGGGAATAAAAACATTCGACTGCTTACTATTCCAAAAACTATTCAAACACAGGAGCAAGACGACGTGCCGCAAACCTCATGGGTGGAATGTAATCCGAGTACAACTCCAAATTTTTCAGCAGTTGCTTACTTCTTTGGGCAAAACCTCCAAAAAGAATTGAATATTCCTATTGGCTTGATTAATTCATCCTGGGGTGGTACAATCATCGAAACATGGATGAGTTGGAGCACTTCTACCAGTGTGAATGATGAGTTCAAAAAGTATAAAGGGGAAACCATTGAACAGGCATTTGGGCACACAGGTAAAGAACTTAACAATATTTGGGGGGCTATCAATAACCAAGATGAAGGAATAATAAATAAATGGTACTTACCTGATGCTGATAACATAGGATGGAAAATAATGTATGAACCAAAGGCATGGGATGGCGAACTAAAAGATGAGAGGGGTGTTGTCTGGTTCAGAAGAGAAATTACTCTCCCTGCAGATGTCGCAGATAAAGCAGGGAAACTGCATTTGGGTAAGATAATTGATATAGACCGCTCGTATTTTAATGGCGTATTTGTAGGCAGTCGCAGCCCTCTTGATATTCGTGATTATGATGTAACCGTAAAAGGTGGAAAAAATCTTATTGTAGTGCGTATTCAAGTTATGGACGGCCCGGGAGGTATGCAAAGTAAGACTGAAGATTTCTACTTAGAGGTTGACGGCAAAAAATATCCGTTAGCCGGTGATTGGGAATATAAGCCAGCTTTATTAATATCGCAGACAGGGCTTAAATCTCCTTATATCCCAAACACCTTTGCTTCTTTGTTATATAACGGAATGATCCATCCGCTTACTAAATATGAAATAAAAGGAGTAATCTGGTATCAGGGAGAAAGCAATGCAGGAGAAGCCTTTAAATACAGGACATTGCTGCCTGCTTTAATTGCAAATTGGCGCAAACAGTGGGGTTACGATTTTCCTTTCGATTGGGTGCAGTTGCCAGGATTCCAATCCGAAGATGCCGAACCCAAAGAGAGCGCGTGGGCAGAGTTGCGTGAAGCACAGAATTTGACACTAAAGGTTCCCAAAACCGGTCAGGCTGTTATTACTGATATTGGCAATGCCATTGACATCCACCCCCGAAATAAAAAAGATGTTGGCTACCGTTTAGCACAAAGCGTCCTCAAAAAAACGTATGGAAAAGATATTTTGGGTGAAGGTCCTGTATATGAAAAAATGGAAATTGATACAAATAAAATAATCCTTTATTTTTCAAATACAGGAAAAGGGCTTGCCACTCAAAAAAACAAATATGGCTACCTAAACGGGTTTGCCATTGCGGGTAACAATAGAAAGTTTTATTATGCAAAAGCCAACATTTCCGGAAACAAAGTAATAGTTTCCAGCGACAAAGTGGAAAATCCTGTGGCAGTCAGATACGCCTGGGCAAACAACCCATGTGATGCAAATTTGGTAAACAGCGATGGATTATTGGCTTCTCCATTTCGAACTGATTCCTGGAAAGAAATTACACAAAAATAGTTTTTACTGAATGTTTTTATAATATTATAACAAATCACTATCAACCGACTAAAATTTTAATTTGAGGAAAATATTTCTTTTCTGATTATATTCAAAGGATATTATTACAAAGCCAAAAGAGACCCTACTGTAAAGTTAAGAAGGGAATAAATTTGGCTGCAAAGTATCGACTGCCTTTTTTGTGTATGTTCGTTTTATATTTCTTAGCAATTCAAATACGTCTAATAAGCTTATCAAATGTATTCGTATCAACGTTGCTACTGTTGAAAATGCTTTCTTTACATTGGCCATTTTTTGTAATACGGTTAGTAATAACTGCGCTATCAATGTACACCATCCGCCTTCGGCGGATTGGGTTCTGATTGCATTCTCATTCTCTCCATAAAAGTAATGCAACTGAAAATTCTGCTTTATCTTCTTAAATGGCAATTCTATTTGCCATCGTCTCTTATATATAAAAGCTACTTCTTCGGCTGTTATATCAAAATTATTTGTTATAAATACATACTGGCGGTTTTTGTCATCTTGATAATATATCCTTCGCAGTTTTAGCCTCTTTTCCTCTTTGTTCTCTTTATATGTTACTTCTATTGTTTCTTCCTTATTTACTCCAAATGCCCAGCGCTGCGAGTCCTTTTCCATTATCGTTTCTATAATTTGGCATACTGCATTTGTCTTTTGCCTTGTTACAAAATAAATCTTGCTTTCTGTCCATTTTGCAAATTGAAGATAATAATTATAAGCCTTATCAAATACCAACATACTATATGGAGGAACTTGTATTTCCTTTAGAAAATTTTTGTCGTGCACTTTTGCTTCTGTTATACGAACAAACTTTGCTATCGACTGAACCGCATCAATAAGCATGTGGACTTTTAGACCTCCTTTTTTCTTGCCGTCATTCTTTGGGTTTCTTCCTACTCCCTTTAGTATATCACTGAATAATCTAATAGTTGACGAATCTATGATTAGCAACTCCTTAAATGTTAATCCATATGTTCGGCTGTCCGACAAAAAACCTTTATATCTGTCTACAAGTTTATAATATAATGCTTCAAAAAATGAACTATCCCGTCTTCTTAATCCATCGCCGGCTGTGCTTTTTGCCGGCGCTTTTTTTAATCCAAGATGATTCATTTTTCCGCTCAAAGCCCGTATTCCCTCGCATGTTTCCGACATTGAATCGCATCGGCTTAATATTCCAAAGAGCATTGTTACTATATGATCCCAGCTTCCGAATGACTTATAATAATAATCACTCTTCTTTTCTCTCACTAACTCAATAAAAGTTGTTTTATCTATTAACTTTAATATTTGTCCGAATACCGGCTGACCGACAAACCTGACTGCCGTCAGGCAAGTTTTTATTTCCGTATCTTTATTCATGTCGTTTCCTTTGAATTTTTGCTAATCCAAATTTACGACATCGGGGGCTGTTTTATGCAGCTCCCTTTTTTATTTTTTTGTCGGTTAGTAGTGATAACTAATTATTAATTCTCAATAATAAAACAATCAAGGAGATAAATAAAATGTTAAGAACAAAGATTATTTTATTAGCAATGATAGTTTTTAGTTCCAGTTGTTATAGCCAAAAGGTAAATAGGGAACCAATATCGTATGTAAAAGCATTCACTGGAACAGGGAGTAATGGTGGCACAATACCTGCGGCTTCTGCACCCTTTGGTATGGTTCAGCTTGGTCCGGATACCCGGTTTCATGGTGGTACAAGTTACTTATATTCTGACACAATATTATATGGATTCAGCCATTTGCATAAATCAGGGGGCGGTTGTACAGATTTTCAAGATTTTGAATTCTTTCCAACGACAAACTTTTTAACTAGCGATAAGACATATCCCCAAAATGTAGAAAGTCGGTTTTCACACAACCAGGAATTTTTTGAACCCGGATATTATAAAGTAAAATTACTTAATACGAATATTGATGTAGAACTTACAGCTACCAAAAGATGTGGTATGCACAGATATACATATCCAAAGGGGAAAGCTGAACAACTTATTATAGACCTCAAACTTGGACATCAATCGGGATGTACTGTCTACCCGAAAGATGATTTTGATACTGTAAAAGTTGCACACATTGAATTAGTAAACGACCATACTGTTAAAGGTTATCGTATATCCTGCGGCTGGACTCCTGAATTATATGCGTACTTCTATGCAGAATTTTCTAAGCCAATAAAATCATATCAAATTTATGAGAATGAAAAACTCAAACCAAATGTTACTGCAGCTACCGGACTCGATGTTCGTATGGTGATAGAATTTGCAGGGAATGATTCCAAACCACTTGTTTCGAGAGTTGGTATCTCGCCATGCAGTATGGAAGGTGCCAGGGAAAATTTGCGGGCTGAAATAAAAACCTGGGATTTTGATAAGATAAGAAATCAAACCCGTTCTGCCTGGAATAAAATTCTTTCTGCTATACAAATTAAAGACGACGACTCTCCACAAAAAGAGATGTTCTATACAAGCTTATATCTTACCTCAATATATCCAATGCTTTACTCCGATGTTAACGGAGAATACAGAAGTTCCGATAGGAAAGTACATAAAGGAAATTCCAGATATTATGCAGGAGTATTGGGATTATGGGATACATTCCGTGCCCAAATTCCACTGCTTAATATTTTGCACCCGGATGTTTCAAACGATTTGATGAAAACATTTTTGGAACATTTTAACAATTGTGGGCAGTTACCGCAATGGGTTACTGCTGGACAGGAAAATAATTGTATGATTGGATATCATGCAATGCCAGTGATTGCGGATGCGTACTACAAAGGAATTCGTAACTATGATGTAAATGCTCTTTATAAAGCAATGAAAACATCAGCTAATGTTGATACATTCGGATTTTTTTGTCGTGCATTCAAAGGAGCTAAAAATTATAAAAAGTACCACTATGTCCCGTGCGACAGTGAAATTTTGTCGGTATCAAAAACTTTAGAGTATAGCTACGATGACTGGTGCATTGCACAAATGGCTAAGATGCTTGGGAAAAAAGATGATTACGAATACTATATCAAACGTGCCGGTTATTATAAAAACCTCTTTGACCCTCAAACAAAGTTAATGAGACCAAAACTTGCTAACGGTCATTGGAAAACTCCTTTTGATCCGCTGTTTACAAACCATTATCATCCCGGTGATGACTATTGCGAAGGAACAGCTTACCAATGGACATTTTTTGTTCCTCAAGATGGCAAAGGATTAATAAAATTATTTGGTGGGAGAAAAAATTTTATTTCTCAATTAGATTCACTCTTTATAAGACCATCCGTAATACATGATGCTGGTGAAGGCGCGCCGGATATAACCGGTATGATTGGGCAATACGCCCAAGGTAACGAGCCAAGCCATCACATTATTTATATGTATAACTGTGCGGGACAACCCTGGAAAACTCAGAAGTGGGTTAATTATGTACTGATGCATTTTTACAATAGTCCAACACCCGACGGCCTTTGCGGTAACGATGATACAGGGCAAATGTCAGCCTGGTTTATTTTTAGTGCCATGGGATTCTATCCCGTTACACATGGTCAGGGGATTTATTACATCGGAGCTCCCTTATTTAAGGAGATGACTTTGAAGCATAAGAACGGTACACTTACAATAAAAGCCAACAATCTTTCTAAATCCAATATTTACATCCAGTCAGTTACACTTAATGGTCAACCATACACGAAAAACTACTTACAACATAATGATATTTTCGGCGGAAATGCAAAATTGGTATTTAAAATGGGAAGTAAACCAAACAAAAGTTGGGGTAGCAATGAAAATGATTTGCCACCCTCGATGATAGACGAAAAATTTAAGTAGAAATGATTATCTTTGCATAACCAAATGAACAAGCATAGACTTACGTAGTGTCTTGACTATTTAATTATGAAACATTGCCTTTGTAATCATAATAAAAAGGTAATATCATGGGAACAAATATTCAGCTATTATTAGTATACCGAGATATGTAACTATGGGCTTTTTGCAAAAGTTCTTGAAGCCTTTGAGGGTCTTTACTTGAATCGATTGACTTTATTAATCGGTCATGCTTTCCCGAGGTATCAATGATCTGAACACGGATGCTACCGCTTTTATTTTTTTTTCTAATAAACATGACCCAAATTTACAATGAGTCAGTCTAAATTGGGTCAAATCATCTGTCTTTAAGCAGATTTCAAAGCTTTTTCAGCTTCTTCTAAAAAGTGCGGAAAACAGGAAAAAGGATTTGAGAATCGGAGGAACAGAAATACTACTACTCAAGGCGCCGAAGAAAGGAACAAGTGGGTATTGGTCATTTTTCCATTATCTTTAACAAACAAGTTGAGCTATTTTTATGATTCAACTACTTGCCATTTACACAACGTATTTTACACACTCGCAGATTATCCCGGAACCTCCTGAAAGGAATTATCGGGGACACAACAAATGTGATTCTCATTTTACAAAAACTTTGAATTACACATTTATCGATTTTGGGGAGTCGATTTTATCATCTCCAACGTTCAAAATGACTTTTTAAGGATTGACTAATTATCCAGAGTTTGGCTTAAATATAATTTCATTCACCGTGAAATTTCTTTTTTTGCAAACATATACTCGTTTAGGCCATAATATGCGCATTGTTAAATGTTTGAATTTTGAATATCAAGAATGATTTAATTTTTTTTCTACATTCAGAGTTTTGTACTTTGCCCAATGATGCTTCTATTGCTTTTTAAAATTCTATAAAAGGAGCATAATATTTTGAATATAAATAATCTTGCTTCATCCATTTTCATCATCGTTTTATTATATTCAGATGCGGTGAATAACTCGGTAAATACAGAAGTTCTATCCCGATTAATTTAGCTGTAGTGTTGACAAGTTCACATCTTTGATAGCGGGCATTATCTAATATTATTGAAATGTGTAAGAGAAAGGAATACAATGAAAACAAATGTAATAGCTATTTTATTATTGATTGCTGTAGTAGTATTCACAGGATTCTCGGAGAAAAACAACGATGACATTCTGCGTTCCAAATATTTACGATGCGATAATTTAATCGATACGGCCGGGCTTGGTATGGTGCTATCCGGAGTTGAGCATGAAAGGAGAATGGACGTTTATGTAAGTGATTCGGCATTGTCACAAAGGCAAATTCTATCTCAGGAGGAACCTATAAAGTATCAAATAAATAAAAACGGTTACTCAATTTCAATCAAACCGGAGTGGGATAATGCAGTTAAAATGCCACGCATGAATCATAAAAGTGAAGTAGATTCTGTGCTTTATGATGAAGAATTTAACCGGGGCATCAGGCGTGGTAACACAATTTTGGTAACAGGAGATAAACCAAGGTTTGCAATTATGGAAAACCTCAAGCAGGATAAATTGGACCCGGATTTGATAAAAATGGGTGATGGCATGATAAGGATAGAAATAGATGGACGAGAAGAATGGTTGCATCTTCAAAAAAATATAAGCGTTGTATTTAATCCAGGCTCCACCGAATATACCTGCGCAGTTTCTTCTTCTCCCGGGCTGAAAATCCATCTTTTAGTTTCGCAGGCTAAAGATTGGGGTGCTGTTATAAAACTTACTTGTACGAATATTTCTGATCAAACAATTCAATTAAATGCAGGATTACTGTATGGAGGCATCAGGAAGTGTGGCAGGACCTCTACTGCTTCTTATTTTTCACCTATCGCAAAGGAAGATTTGAGTAATAATAGATTGGATACAATTAAAAATGCAACACAGATTTCTTCGGACGATATTCCAGATAAAATACTTATTTATCAAATCCCCAGTAATTCACCAGTAATTAAGGGTGGCAAAGTATTATATTCACAAGAATTAATTATTAAGGCTGCTGAGAGTAAGGTTATTTATTTTATAGTGGATAAGTCAATTGAAAAATATAGTAGATATAATAAAATGACTTCACAAGGTGCTGATAGTTTGATTGAAGAAAGTAAGAATTATTATGAAAGTATTTTACAAGCTTATTCTATTTCTACACCCAATAAAACGCTTGATGCAGGGTTTAAAACAGCAGTATTAAATTTTGATTATATTTATGCAGATCCTGCTTGGCTTGAGGGTGTGCATTGGTGGTCATCTTACTGGACAAATAATTACCAGATTTCTGCTGCTATATCTTTAGGCCAGGTTGCAAAAGCTAAAAAAGCCTTGAATTTTTTTAATTCAACAGAATATGGGCCTGCACCTGCATTCATGCTTTCGGGCAAACCTGTTATAGATACATGGTGGGCTACATCGGTAGATGGGTTGCCCTACTATTTATATCAACTCATTCAATATTACAACTATACTGGTGACATTGATTTATTGAAAAAGATATGGCCGAAATTAGCCATTTCAATACGTAAATTTTGGAAACTTCGTGATCCTGATAATAATGGCTTACTAAATTGGCATTTAGGTGCCAATATGTTTATGTACCAGGCTGATCATTTGGAAATGCCTGGCGATGCTGCATCACCCAGTTTAATAATGGCAGGGATGATGGATAAAATGTCTGTTATAGCTAAAAAAATTGGCGCTGATGATGATGCAAAAAAATGGAAATCATTGTCGGATAAAATGTATGTAAATCTTAAGAAAATTCTATGGGATAGTAAAACCGGGGCATTTTATAACCATAGGGATCTTCAAAATATATATCATTCAGCCCACTATTATACTGACCTTGTTTTTCCGACATTGTATACAAATTTACCTAATATGATTGGTTGGCAAAGTTTGGATTATTTATACCAAACATTATGGATAAATAATTATAAAGGCGAAAAACGTCTTATGCGCGTAGGGGATTTTAAACCATCGTTTTTTGGTAATGATAATGTAATGCCCGCACAGATGTCAGAAGCAGCCAGAGCTTATTTTAAAGAAGGCGATTTTGATAAAGGCATAAAATTATTGGAATCTGTAGCTCTGGCAGGTACAATTTTTACAGAAGCTCCTGGTAACTTTCCGGAAAGGATGAATAATGATGGAAAGGGAGAAGCAAATTACATTTTTGGCAACCCAATTGGATCTTATATTTATACAACAATAAATGGGTTATTTGGCCTAGCTCTATCTGCTAATGGCAAGAAATTAGATTGGGACCCCTCTTTTCCTGTAAATTGGAACCATGCAAGTTTGCTTTTGCCTTATGCAAAAATTGGCTTTAAAAAATATACCAAAGATTCTAATATATATTTAGAATACAAAGTAGTACACGACAAACCAAGAGAGCTTAAATTTTCTTTGTTTGTTGAACCTTGTGTTATAAAAAGCATTTATTGTAATGGGGAAAAAGTCAATTATTCACTATCAAATGGTCTTGGTAAAATGCAGATTGTATTTATTGGCGCTAAAGCAATAAGTCATGAAATATCAATTCAATATAAACCGGTTAAAATTAAATTTACAGGGGAAAATATATTTTATGCCAATGCAAAGGTGCAGTGGAAAGGAAATATTGATATTGATTCTTTATACGATCCACAGCATGTTTTTAAAAGGTTTGCTATTTTTAAAAAGTCAATAAAAGCTGTGATAAATGATAGTAGCATTGGCTATCACCAGGTTTTTGCTAAATTAAAAAATCTGCCGGTTATTTACCCGTTTTATTTTGAAATAAAGAAAATTCATTGCAATGAAGCAACGTATGATGTGACGACGCAAAAAATCTTTTTAAATCTTACATCTCTACCACCCGCAGTGGCAAATAAAAAAGCTACACTCAATATAGAATTGTTGACATATACTAAGAGTATGGTTTTGTGGAATGATAGATACAGTTCCGATACTTTGGTGGAATTGCCCGGTGTGAAAATATTACCCGATGGTGTTTACGAAATCCAATATTTTTTAATGTCAGAAGGAATGAAAGTTTTTGAGAATACTGAATTTATTCATGTGAAAGGAGCAAATGAAGTGTCGATAGCTGAAATGCTTTTAGAAAGGGAAAAAAATACTATTCATATAGATATATCCAAATATTACAATACCGATACAATTTATGCATTTGCTCCATGGCGAAATGCGAATGTAATTTTAGACAGTAATTATTTTTCTTTAGTAAGTAGTACTTCGAAAAGCATTTTTAATGATTTTGACCTTTCGAAAACCCGCTTAAATATGGCAATGGTTAATTATGGAATGTCGGATCCATATACCTGTGAAACGCAGAGGAGCCGGTTTCCTGAAAGCTTAACTATTCCTGTGAATGAAAAAAGTCTCATGGTTTCCCTGCTTTTTGTTAATGAAATACAGCCAAGATTGACTTTTTCAAAAGTTGGTGAATTGGTGTTGACTTATAAAGATGGCGAAACTCAAGTTGTTCCTTTGATAGTAGGCAAAAATATTGATGCCTTATATAAATTCTTTGCCACGGAACTTATGCCAGTTAAAATGGATGATATAGATTATGCAAAAATTTATACTATACCTGGTAATCCTAATAAAATTCTCCAATCTTTTACTGTTAAATTAAGCGCAGCAGATATTGAAATTGGAATAATGGGAGTCAATGTGATTTCTTCAAAAGTACTTGAGTCAAAAAACAAGAAACAATAATTTTATGGACTCCTGTATTAACTGGCTCCGCAGACGCTTATAAGAAAGCTTTATTTATAGACAGTACCTTTTCTTTATCATATCCGGTTATTCTACGTTTGAGAATTTATAGAAATTAATCTATTACTTCCTGCAGGCATAATTAATACATTATCACCCGGGGATAATAATGCAAATCTTTACTTACAAAACAATAGTATGATTCCTATAACTTTGACAGCAAAAAAAATAGTTAAATATATAGCTGCCAAATCGATGATTAATTTATCACTTCCTGAGTCAGACTTTATACCGGACACGCTTTGGAATGAATTACGGGTAATGCCCGGGTTTCCACATATCTTTTTTATGTTCTCTAATTATGGTTGGCCCAAGCCAATGATTGCTCTGGAAGATAGTACCAAAATAACAGTACCCGAAATACCAGGTCTTAGTTTCCAAATTCAGCATCGAAAATTTATTCCTGTTTCCCATTTATCAGGACATGTCTCATATAAACTAAAACTACCCCCTCATAAATACATAAAATTATATCTTTTAGTGTTACCCTTTGTAGACAATCATGATATGTTTTCAGAAGTAGCGCGAGTTACGGCATATTCAAAATTAAATCAATTACCGTTTTCTGCGCAGCCGTCAAGAAAAGAGATTGTGTATAAGCGTACGTTATGTTATCCGGGAGATGTTGATTATTGGGTACCTAATATTAACCCATATACTTTTGCTACGTTTCGGGAACCTCGCTTGAATCGCTTTGGATTATTACCCTTATTAAAACCGGATCAATCAGATTGGGTTGAAGGCAAGCCGCCTCTTTTTCCTGAACCCAAATATTGGGCTACTAGCATACCTGTTGTGACTAAGTCGTG
>JAKBMG010000072.1 GCA_021831685.1 Bacteroidota bacterium
TTCATTTAACTACATGTTATTGAAGTATAGGAAAGAAATAATTGACTACGTAATCATTCATGAACTATGCCATCTTAAAGAGATGAATCATTCTAAATATTTCTGGGCGCTGGTAGAAAAATTTTGTCCCGGTTTTAATAATTTAAGAAAGGAATTAAAAGGAAAAAACAATTTTTAGAACGGACACATCATTTTTTATAAAAGTGATTCATAAAATAGATTTCCTTTATTCAGAATCAGATTCGGATCAAACTGTTTTTTTAGAGACATCATCTTTTTAATATTTTCTTCACCATACATTGCGAGCAACAATTCCCTTTTAATTTTTCCAATTCCATGCTCAGCAGAAATTGTTCCTTTTAACTCAATAGCTTTTAGACAAATGTTTTTGTATAGTAATTTACCATTCTCAAACTCCGTATTATTTTTTGGAAGCATGTTCAAATGCATATGTGAGTTACCAAAATGCCCATAGATAACATAATCCAGTCTAGCTTGTTCTACTTCATTTTTAGAATAATAATACAATTCCTCAAAATTTAAATCAGGTACTGCAACGTCCGTCCCCAACTTTCTGAAATTATTCTTAGAAATAAATTCATTGACCTTCAAAGAAATTGCGTGCCGGAACTCCTGTAATTTAATTTTGTCGGCATCTGTTACGGCAAACCATGCGCTTTCTTCATCACCATTAAACTTTCTAATCAAATTAATCCAATTATCGAAAAATGATTCTTCGTTTGAATGAGTAACTTCCTGCTCAAACCAAACGGCGGCTTTTGCATCTCCCGATATTTGCCGGTAATCTTCCGATAGAAACTTTAGAGCTTGCTCATCAAAATATTCCAGCGCAAGAGCGTCAATTGCTCTTAAATCATTTCGTAGCCTTGTATCGAATGAAATATTTCTTGCTTGCCGGACAAATGCGAGCGCATTTTTTTCCTGATTAAAAAACACAAGACACGAAATAATCTTTTCAGGTGCCGGGAGAATCTTTAATTTAATTTTAGTAATTACTCCAAGTGTTCCTTCCGACCCTACAAACAGATCAATTGCATCCATATTGCGTTTGCAAAAATATCCCGAAGCATTTTTCGTATCCGGCATTTGATATTCAGGAATCTCCACGCTAATTCTTTTACCTCCGGTAGTATGAAGGTCGAGTGAATAAAGTTCTGCTGTTTGTTCATGTCGCTTAAGATTTAATAATTCTCCAGTTGGTAAAACAATTTCAAGCTCTAAAACATAATCCCTTGTCGGACCATATTTAAAGGTTTTTTCGCCGGAAGCATTTGTTGCAACTGTACCTCCGATGAAGCATTTTTTTTCAGTCGGATCGGGCGGATACAAAAGATTTTTTTCGGAAATAATCCTTAATAAATCAGATAAAATTACTCCCGGTTCGGTTATAGCAAACTTTTCGGTTTCGTTAACTTCAATAATTTTATTCATCCTTTCCGTGGAGATTACAATTCCACCTTGAGGAACGCACGCCCCTGTTAAGCCAGTACCGCCGCCGGCAACAGTTACCAATATTTTTTTTGCATTTGCTTCTTCTAAAATTGACGACACATCGTTGGCATTTTCCGGGAAATATACAGACTGGCAACTGCCGTGATAATTAGAAGCATCGCTTAGATATTTTTGAATTTCATCCTGATTAGTTTTATTTATCATAATATATCATCTAAATATTTTTATGTTAATTCTCTCAACGTTTTTAGATATTCCATTTGAACTTTGATAGATGGTAACAAAATATTATTCCTATCCGGTAAAGAAGTTATTCCCTGATGTTTAAACATTTCATCCAGCGCTTCAAACATATTTATCAATGGATATTCGCTGTCTCGCAAAAAATGGATTAGCTTCAGCGTCCTAAAGCCATCAAACCACCTCATCTTTTGAACGCTTAATTGTTTCTCGCCGGATGAATTCTCAATAATTTTACTCCAATTTATTTCAAAATCTTGCGCTGTAAGAAAATTAAATAAATTTTTGTCGATTTTCTCAGCAGACTTAAGATAAATTTTTGCATTAACATTTTTCAAAGAATGAAACACTTTCAACCAATCTCTTAAAATATAAAAAGATTTTGGATCGTAAAGAAGATATTCATCTTGAATATTTGACAGGAAGCGACTGACTCTTTGCCCGGTACCAAATGGCACCCTCCACGATTTTCTGCTTGCAGGATAAACTGTTGTTCCGCTAATTTTTTCAACCGTAACATTCTTAGCAAGCTTTTCTAAAAAATAAAAATCCTCAGCGGCTTTTTTCTTATTCATACCTTCGACTTTTATATAAGACTCAAAATCACATATCATAGTAGAACCAACAGTATGAAGCGCATACGGGGACTTAGCATATTTGAGCCCCAGAACATAGAAACGTAAAAATATTTCGTAGCAAACTATTGCTGCAGTAGTCTCTTTATCCTCATTTAATCTATGTTCGTAGTTTACAACTGAAGCAGAAAGATTTTGCCGGTTAAAATTTTGGACTATCTCCGTTAAATAATTTTTCTCAACAGTGCAATCGGCATCGAGACAAATTAATATTTTCTTATTATTACTTTTAAAATCAAAAATACTAAGGGCTAAATCCATTCCAAGTTTTCTAGCCAACCCTACTCCGCCATCTTTTTCAGGCAATTCCTTCCCCTCTGAGGCAGCATCAACCAGCCCGACTTTTAGTCCTGATAAAATTATATCGTCGATTGTTTCAATTCCCGTTTTTAATTTTTTTTCTAATATTGCCCGAATAACCGATAGTGTTTTTTCATTTTCTTTCTTTACTTCCATGCTTGAAGAAGCAAGGTTATTCACCACAAAGACAACTATGGTCGAATTGAAATATTTAGGATCCATTTCGGCAAGGGATGACAGAAGTATCATTATATTTTCATACTCAGAAATTGCCGGAACCACAACAACATTTTCAATACCTTCAAATTCACTTAGCTCAATATGCCAATTTGAAAGTGAATATTTTTGAAGATATTTTTTAACCACAAGCGGAATCATAATTTTTTAAGCAACATATTCATATCTTCGGGCAATTCGGAATCGAACCTTAAAAATTCTTTTGTATTCGGATGGATAAACCCGAGAGTTTTAGCATGAAGTGCTTGTCGTGGCATAATATTTAAAAGATTTTCGACTCTACTTTTAATTTTGGGTAGGGTCGAGCCAAAAAGAACATTCCTACCGCCGTAAGTCGGATCACCAAAAATTGGGTGCCCAATGCTTGATAGGTGAACTCTAATTTGGTGAGTTCTACCGGTCTTCAAATTGATTTTTACCAGCGAAGTAAAATCAAATTCTTTTAGAACTTCAAAAAATGTTACGGCTGTTTTACCATCTGATTTTACAGCCGTGAATTTTTTTCTATCAGATTTGCTTCTTGCAATATTCGAATTAATTTCTCCTTTTTTCTCTTTGAATCGTCCCCAAGCAACCGCCCAATACTCCCGTTCAATAGAATGTTTTGAAAATTGTTCGGCAAGCTTTGCATGCGTCCATTCATCCTTTGCAACCACGAGTAAACCACTAGTATCTTTATCAATCCGGTGGACAATACCCGGCCTGCCGGGTAAATTTACTCTACTTAATTTTTGTGAATAATGAAGAAGAGCATTTACTAAAGTTCCAGTATAATTTGCATAAGCCGGATGCGCAACCATTCCCGCAGGCTTATTAACAACTATTAGAAACTTATCTTCATACACAATGTTAAGCGGAATTTCTTCTGGTTCGATTTCATCAGGGCGCGGTGCAATCGGGATAGATGCTTCAATTAAGTCATTAGGTTGAACTTGATAACTTGGCTTTACAGATTCCCCGTTAACTTTAACAAGCATCCCTTCGATTAACTTTTGGATTTTTGAGCGGGTAGCGTTCTCGATACAATTGGTAAGAAAAATATCCAATCGCTCTTTTCTTTTCCCATCGGGGACTTCGATGCGGTAATTTTTTTCGTTAATTATCTTTGACATAAAATCCTCTTAATGCGTAAGATTGAGCGGGCGTTATTAAAAAGCTAATTTTTTGGGTAGAGCGGTTGAACCGGAATTAAAAAATATTAAGCGTTATTTTCATTTTGTTCGGTAGAATTCGATTCAGAAGGAATGTCATCCGGGTTATCCTTACTTTCTTTTTCAGTGCCCCGGTAAAAGATAATCAAAATTAAGACACCTATTGTAACGGAAGCATCAGCAAAATTAAAAATAGGCCAGCGGTCAAAGATTTTTCCGAATAAAGAAAATTTAAAGAAATCAAAATCAAGGAAATCGACAACTTTACCGTAAAACAAAGGGGCATAGCCATAAAAAACCCCATAAAACATCCTGTCAATCAAATTACCTATTGCACCACCAAGAATAAGAGCGATAGACAGCCGAAGAGTAAAATTCTTTTCACGTATAAAATACAAATAAATTGCCAGCCCGAGGCTTGCTATAAGAGAAAATATTGATAGCCAAAGTTTCATATTAAATCCTGGATCAAATCCAAAAGCCATTCCAGGATTTTCAATAAAAGTAATACGAAAAAAATTTCCCAAAACCGGAATGCTTTCTCCCTGGAACATTCCAACGTGAAATATCTTGAGAAACGGAATCGCAAATCCTTTGATAATCATCTTTGAAATTTGATCTACGAGTATAACGGCAAGTGAAATAAAAAAGATTTTCAATCGAATCCTTATTTTTCGGATAAAGCTTTTTCAAGGTTTGAATTAAAATTATCACCGGTAATTTTCTGTTTATTCAGAATAAACAAGAGCAGTATTACTCCCGCAGTTACTGAAACATCGGCAAAGTTAAACACATAATTACCGAATGTTCTATTAAAAATAAATAAGTTAAAGATCCTGAAGTCGAGAAAATCCACTACTCTGCCGTGAAATAGAGGAGCATAATCGTACATTATCCCGTAAAAAATTCTGTCTATTAAATTTCCTACGGCTCCACCCAAAATTAAAGCAAGAGAAAGGCGGAAGCCAATTTTTTTTTCTTTATTCCTAAAAATATAATAAAGCAGACCCATGCTGGCTACCAAAGTGAAAATTGAGACCAGTAGCTTAAAATTACTACCTAGGTCTATTCCAAAAGCTATTCCGGGATTTTCAACAAGCGTAATGTTGAATATTCCGCCAAAGACCGGGATTTTTTGCCACCGTTCTAAACCTTGAATATTTAATTTGATAAATGGAATTGAAAGTCCCTTTACCATCAACTTACTAATCTGGTCAATAATAACTACGAATAAAGAAACGAACAAAACCTTCAAACTTTCACCTAAACTTCCAAAAAAATTTACAGTCTAATAGCCATTTTAACTTAATTGCAATTCAACAAATTATAATTATTTCTTTTCTTGTTTTTGCTTAATGGGCAAACAAAGCTGGCTATGCGGTACGGCTTCCAATCTTGCCCTGGGAATTAAAGGACAAGTTGGGCAGAGATGTTGCGGTTCGTCAATACAGTCAATACATATACCATAAGTGCCTGCGTCAATTCTTTTCAGTGCATCTTCAAGATACCCCAAAAATTTGTTTTCTCTTTGTGCATATAAAAAAGTTTTTTCTCTTTCCATTGCATCAGTTCCTTGCTCAGCCATGTGGAGGGAATAAGGAGAATTTTCATTTATATATTCACCGGTAGTTGGGTCGAGCATTTGATCTTTAAGATTCTGTAGCTGTTCAATTATTTCATCACGTTTTGCTAAAATTACCGTTCTGAAATGGTCAAGATCTTTTTTACTATAGCCTTTTATTTTTTCGATTGCCTTTTGCCTTATTTCGGAAGCGGAAGGAGAAGTTTTTTCAATTACGAGCTCAGCTTTCTTTTTTCCCTTAGTTTTAGCCATAGATACTTTAATTATCACTTTCTTATTAACAATTTTTTGTTTAACGGGTTTCTTAAGTTTAGAAGAACTTGAAGCAATCTTTTTTACCTGCTTTTTAACAACCGGCTTGGGATCTGGCATAGTTTTCTTTTTTAATTTCTTTAAATCTTTGCCGCTTTTTTTAACAACTGTTTTTTTTGCGACAGCTTTTTTAGTAGCTATTTTTTTTGCCATTTGGGTCTCCTTTTCTTACGGATTAACCTTTTCAATTTGAATGGAACAATCATAATCACCAATTTTCCATTCTTGTTTATAGCCGCCTTCAAACTCATTCTTATTTACAAGTTTTTCGGCGAGTGTTTCGTTTGCAATATAATCTTTAAATACACTAACTGCTTCTAAAAGTTGGGCATTCCCGCTATATTTAATTTTAATTCTGTCAATCACTTCAAAGCCTGCGTCTTTACGCATGTTTTGAATTCTATTTACAAATTCTCGGGCTAGGCCTTCATCAATTAATTCTGGTGTTAGTTCTGCATCAATTGCAACTGTCACGCCTTCCGCACTTTCTACAACCCATCCTTTGATTTCAGAGCCAAGTATTTCAACATCTTCTTTTGAAATCGAAATATCTTCGCCGCCAATATTAATAGTCACATTTTGCCCAGATTCAAGTTTTACAATTTCAGATTTTCCAAATTCTTTAATAGCATTAGCGACCGGATTTACTTTCTTCCCAAATTTCGGTCCTATTACCTTAAAATTTGCTTTAGCTGATTTAGTGACAATTTCAGAATCATCATTTAAGATAATCAATTCTTTAATATTAACCTCGTCTAAAATTACATCTTTCATATTAGAAAGGTCTTCGCGTTTTGAATTTTCTACAACCACCATAATTTTTTTAAGTGGCTGTCGAACCTTCAAGTTATTTTTTGCGCGCATTGATCTTGTAATATAAACGACCTTCTGCGCAATCTCCATCTTGCTTTCCAATTCTTTTTCAATATAAGTTGATTTAGGAAATTCCGTAAGATGAACAGATTCAAAATTTTCTTTTCCGGTAACCGAGTTTAAATTCTGATAAAGCTCTTCAGAAATAAACGGAGCAAACGGTGCTGTTAATTTAGATATTGTAATCAAACATTCATATAGAGTTTGATAAGCAGATAGTTTATTTTCATTCATTTCCGATTTCCAGAAACGTCTTCTGCAACGGCGTACATACCAATTTGAAAGATGATCAATCGTAAAATCAGAGACGGCACGGGCTGCACGGGTAACATCATAATTATCCATTAGCAGTTGATATTCATTAACCAGGCTATTTAATTTTGATATTATCCATCGATCAATTTCGGGGCGGACGATGTATGGAACTAACTCCTCTGCAAAGTTAAATTTATCAATATTAGCATAGAGTGCAAAGAAAGAATATGTATTCAATAAGGTTCCAAAAAATTTTCTTTGGACTTCGACTAAACCTTCTTCATCAAATAAAGTCGGGCGCCACGGCGGACTGTTCGTAACTAAATACCAACGGGTTGCATCTGCGCCGTATTTATCAAATAAAACGAACGGGTCAACAGAGTTGCCCTTCGATTTGGACATTTTCAAGCCGTTCTTGTCAAGGATTAATTCGTTCACAATTATATTCTTAAAAGCCACGCTATCAAACAGCATTGTTGCAATTGCATGAAGAGTGTAAAACCAACCTCTAGTCTGGTCAATTCCTTCGCAAATAAAATCAGCCGGAAAGAAATTTTTTTCAAATAATTCCTTATTTTCAAACGGATAATGATATTGAGCAAACGACATCGAACCGGAGTCAAACCAAACGTCAATTAGTTCCGGAGTTCTTTTATAAATTTTTCCTTCCCGCTCAAAAAATATTTTATCAACAAACGGTTTATGGAGGTCTATCTTTTCGATATTCTTTACAGAAATTCTTTTACCATCTTCGAGGATAAATCCTTCCTTCAATTCCGCTATACTGCCAACAGCAAACATATCTCCATCATCGCTTACCCAAATCGGAAGAGGTGTTGCCCAAAATCGATCTCGTGAAAGGGCCCAGTCTTTGTTTTCCTCAAGCCAGTTTCCAAATCTTCCGGAGCCTACTTCCGGCGGCTGCCAGTTAATTGTCTTATTCAGTTCCACCATCCGGTCAGCAATTGATGTTGTCCTAATGAACCAAGATTCGCGAGCATAATAAATTACCGGAACATTTTCATGACGCCAGCTAAACGGATATGAGTGAGTTATTGTTTCTTTTCTGAAAAGTTTTCCTTCCTCTTTAAGTTTTTGAATAATTCCCTTGTCGGCATCTTTAACAAATTGACCGGCAAAGTCAGTAATCTCTGCAGTAAACAAGCCGCCGCGCGTAACCGGCTGCAGCATCGGCAAATTATATTTTTTTGAAAGCTCATAGTCGTCGGCTCCAAATGCCGGCGCAATGTGAACTATTCCCGAGCCATCTTCAGTGCTAACAAAATCTCCGAGCGTAACGTAAAATGCTTTCTTTTCTGTTTTTACATAATTAAACAATTGTTCATATTTAATTCCTTCAAGATCTTTACCTTTCAGTTCCGAAAGGATTTCATATTCACCATCGATTACGGAAAGTCTTTCTTTCGCAAGAATAATTTTCTTTCCATTAAAATTAATTTTTACATAATCAACATCTTTACCGACCGCAAGTGCAACGTTTGAAATCAACGTCCATGGAGTTGTAGTCCAGACCAAAAAGCTTTCATCAGAATTTTTTATTTTAAAGAAGACATAAACCGAAGGATCTTTTGTTTCGCGGTAACCAAGCGCTAACTCGTGCGAAGACAAAACCGTTTCCGATTTTGGATCTTGCGGAACAATTTTATAATCTTTATAAATTAATCCTTTATCGAATAGCGTTTTAAGCGCCCACCAAACCGATTCGATATAATCATTAGTCAAAGTAACATAGGCGTGGTCGAGATCGACCCAATAACCCATACGGGTTGTCATTTTTTCCCAAAGGTCAAGATACGTAAATACAGAATCGCGGCATGCTTGATTATATTTTTCAACCCCATAATCGAAGACTTCGCTTTTTTGTTTTATACCGATTTTCTTTTCAACTTCTATTTCCACCGGCAAACCGTGGGTATCCCATCCGGCTTTCCTTTCGACTCTAAATCCCTGTAAAGTCTTATAACGGCAAACTAGATCTTTCAACGTCCTTGCCATTACATGATGAATCCCTGGTTTCCCGTTAGCAGTCGGAGGACCTTCATAAAAAGTAAATGACTTTGATTTATTTCTTGTAGAAATACTCTTATCAAATATTTTATTTTCTTCCCAGAACTTTAAGATTTTCTCTTCTATTTCAGGATAATTTATTTTTTCTAAATTTTGTTTGAACATCGACTAAAATATTTTTTTAATTATTTAATAATTTTGGTGTGCTGTTTCTTAACCAACGTTTTCATATTTTTTAATTAATTCTTTTTCCGCCTGAATAAATTCTTTCAACTCTTTTTCTATTCTTTCTTTTTTCAACACAGTATTCTTAGCATAAAGGTCTGCATCGTTAGTAATTTTTTGTGCTTTAAGTTTTGCTTCTCTTATTTCAAGCTCTGCTTCCTTTTTTGAGTCGATAAAATTACCTTCAAAAATTTTTAGTCTTTCTTGAAGAAGGAGAATATCTCTTTGCAGAGTGAGATTTTCTACAACAGACATGCCGAAGATTGCCATTGCTCCAAGAGTAACATTTCTTAGGCTGTAAAGAATTAAATTTTCAATAAGTAATTCATTAGCAGCAAAGTAATCTCTAAAAAAAGATATCATTAAAACGCTTATTATAGTTGTCGCAATAATTATTGCAAACACAACTTTTCCGCCAAAACGCCAGCCGAGAGTTTTATTGATAAACCATCCGCAAGCAAAACACAAGAATGAAAGCACAAACCAAACAGCAAAGTTATTATCTCCAAATTTAAACAAATTAGTGTTGATGAAGTTGGAAGCAAAAATTAAAATCATCAACAAAGTCGGTGTTAAATAATGAGAAACCGGTTTTTTTTCCATCATATCCTCTTAATAACTTCTTTCATTATTAAAGTCATTTTAGGTTCTGCTTTCATTGCAGTAGAAATAATTTCATTCACATCTACGGATTTGAGAGAATCGGGAAAACATTCATCGGTAATAATACTGATACCTAAAACTTTCATTCCCATGTGGTTCGCAACAATATTTTCAGGGATGGTTGACATTCCGACAACATCGGCTCCGGTAGCTCTTAGAAATCTATATTCGGCTCTTGTTTCAAGATTGGGGCCTGGCACCGCAATATAAACTCCTTTTTGAACTTTAATTTTATTTTCCAGTGCAACTTCTTCTGCAATTTTAATTAATTCGTGGCTGTAAGGTTCGCTCATATCAGGGAATCTTGGTCCCAGTTCATCTTCATTTTTACCGATAAGAGGATTATCTCCAAGAAGATTTATATGATCGGTCATAAGCATAATATCACCCCGCTTAAAGTGCGGATTCATACCACCACACGCATTAGACACAAGCAAAGTTTTTACGCCTAAAAATTTCATAACTCGTACCGGATAAGTAATTTGCTTCATCGTATAGCCTTCATAATAGTGAAAGCGTCCCTGCATGGCTACAACTTTTTTATTACCTATAGTTCCGAATATTAATTTCCCCCTGTGCGATTCGACCGTAGACAAAGGAAAATAGGGCAAGTCCGAATAATCAATTTCGTGATCAATTTTAATTTCTTTGACTAATCCGCCAAGTCCGGTGCCCAAAATAATTCCTACCGGATATTCATCTCCGTTTTTTTGTCGAATAATTTTAAGGGTTTCCTGGATTTTTTCTTTTAAATTTTCCATTTATTACAATAATTTATTTACAATCTCATCTACATCCAGATCAATTTTTTTTGACTGTTCAACTTTTTTATTAGCTACCGGGGTTTCCTCGCCAGCATCTTCAATTTTCATTTCAAGAAGATGAGCCTGGGAGTATATAATTGATTTTAGATTCGCAATTATTAAATCTCTTTCTTCTCTCAAGTTAATCACCGAATTCCGGATTTCGTTTGCGTTTTCTCTTGCTTTCTCCAAAATCTGCGAAGCTTTTATTTCCGCTTCTTTTATCATCAGGCTAGCTTGTTTTTTTGTTGATTCAATTGATTTTGAAGTTGACTCATGTGCTTTTAATAAAGTATCCTGAAGATTTTTTTCAATCTTTCTAAATTCTGTCAGTTTAGCAGTTGCTTGATCAAGTTCCTTTTTCAAAGAATCATTTTCTTTCAAGACATTTTCAACTTCATCGGCAAGTTTATCTAAAAAAGCTTGAACTTCTTCTTTATCAAATCCGCGAAACGATTTATTAAATTCCTGTTTCTTAATGCTTATGGGGGAAACTTTCATAGCTTCTCCTTCCAATCTTTTGAATAATCTCTTTCGCCAAAAATTGCCGAACCAATCCTGAGCATTGTGGCGCCTTCTTCAATGGCTAAGTCAAAGTCCGATGTCATTCCCATAGAAAGCTCTTTTAGATTCAATCCCTCGGCATTTAATTTGTTTTTTAGTTTGTGCAAAGTACTAAAACTTTTTTTAATCAAATCTCTATTTTTTGTAAAAGGAGCGATTGTCATTAAACCTGCAAGTTCTATATTGTGAAATTCCCGACAATAAAAAGCAATATCCCTTACTTCACTCTCTCCGATTATTCCTGATTTAGTTACCTCGTTCGACGTTTTAACCTGTAAAAGAACTTTTTGGATCTTATTTATTTTGCCAGCGTATTTATTTATTTCGGATGCAAGCAAAAGTGAATCAACCGAATGTATATATTCTGCAGAATTTACAACAAAACGCACCTTATTACGCTGTAGACTGCCGATAAAATGCCATATTATCTTATTGCCAAGACTTGCAAATTTAGCGTCAAGCTCCTGAGCTTTATTTTCTCCGAAGTCTCTTATGCCTTCATTGTAAGCTGCTTGAATATCATCTAAGCCGAAATTTTTTGAAACGGCAATAAGCTTGATTTCAGAAGTTTCTCTATTTGCTTCCTTACATTTTTCTGAAATTTTTTCTTGGACAATCTTTAATTTTTCTGAAATCATAACAAAATTAAGAGTGTGAATTTATAGGTTTTTGAATCAATAATCAACGTAAAATGAACTGTAAGATACATCATTTCTAAAGCATCTTCCCATAATATTACTTGTTTATTGAATAAAAATAAACTAAAAGGTCTAATTTTAATTTAAATAATTGATTTCAAGTTAAAAAATTATTTCGATTTTTCGTAAGTTTGGGAAAGAATTTTTTACAAATTATGGATTAAAAAATGGGAAATGACTTTTTAACTACAATTAAATCAAAAGCATCACAAAAGAAGAAAACTATTGTCCTGCCGGAATCTCATGACGAGCGGGTGCTAAAAGCAGCCGAAACCTTGACAAAACAAAATATAGCTTCAATAATTACACTTGGAAATGAAGAAAAAATTTTTGATGATGTCAAAAAGCTTAATATCGATCTTAGCAATGTAAGAATTATCGATCCCGAAAAGTCTGATAGGTTTGATTCTTATACAAATACTTTTTACGAATTAAGAAAGAAAAAGGGATTAACAATTGAGCAAGCCAGAGAGATAATGAGACGTGATTTGTTTTTTGGCGCTATGATGGTAAAAGAGGGAATAGCAGACGGCAGCGTCGCCGGTTCAACTGCATCCACAGCAGATGTTTTGCGCGCTGGGATTCAATGCATAGGAATGGCTGATGGAATTTCTATTGTATCAAGTTTTTTCTTAATGGTTTTCCCGGAAAAAACTTATACTTTTAGTGACTGCGGAGTCGTGCCCGGTCCTAATGCAGAACAACTTGCCGACATTGCCATATCTGCTGCTGACAATCATCATAAGTTAACCGGCGAAATCCCGGTAGTTGCGATGCTTTCTTTTTCAACAAAAGGAAGCGCAAAGCATGAATCGATTGACAAAGTTATAGAAGCTACCGGCATTGCAAAAAATAAACGCCCTGACTTAAAAATAGACGGGGAGCTTCAGTTTGATGCAGCAATTGTTGAATCAATCGGAAAAAAGAAAGCTCCCGGCAGCGAAGTGGCAGGGCACGCAAATGTACTTATCTTCCCGGATCTAAACGCCGGGAATATTGGTTATAAAATTGCACAGCGTTTAGGCGGATGTGAAGCAATTGGGCCCCTTATCCAGGGATTAAAAAAACCATATTTTGACCTTAGCCGCGGCTGCAGCGCTGATGATATTGTAAATACTGCAGCATTTGCAATTTTGATGAGCTAACTCACTTATTAACTTTCAAGATTGACTTACTAAAACTTTTTGGATATGTTAACTTCACGATCAGAAGATTTGGAAGCGGACATATTCAATTTTATTTTAAATCTATTTCTCAATGCAATCTTCAAATGGAATAAATGAAAATATTTACCCCGAAAAAGGCAGCTTAAAAAAATTTTTAGGGGTTGGCTTTGGAATTGCCATAACTATTGGCGGTACTATCGGCGTCGGTATTTTAAGAACACCGGGAATGGTCGCTGCACAGTTACGAAATTCTTATTTGATTATGGCTGCTTGGGTTATAGGCGGAGTTTACGCGCTGCTGGGAACTGTTTCCGTAATTGAATTAGGAGCGATGATCCCAAAAGCAGGAGGATGGTATGTTTTTGTCAGGCGGGCTTTTGGAGATTACGCCGGTTTTGTAATAGGCTGGAGTGACTGGATAGCAACTTCCGCTTCAGTAGCTTCTTTCGCTATCGCAATCGGAGAATTTTCAATCTCTCTTTTTCCTTCCGGTTTTTTAGGCATAAAAGAAATAGCAATTATATCTATTCTTCTTTTAACTTCACTTCAATGGTTTGGACTAAAATCCGGAAGTCTAACCCAGGAAATTACAAGCATAATAAAAGTAACCGCATTCCTGGCTTTAGTGTTTACTTGCTTTTATTTCGGGAAGCATGTTGCAGCGGTTTCAAGCATTAACGGCGAAATTGCAAAATTAAATTTGCCGACAAGTTTGTTTGCAGCATTTGTTATTGCATTACAGTCAATAATTTTCACATACGATGGTTGGTACAGCGCTATTTATTTCACGGAAGAGGATCGTGACCCCGGCAAAAACCTTTCACGTTCAGCTATAAGCGGAGTTCTGGCAATTATCGCTATTTATCTCCTGGTTAATTTAGGCTTGTTATACGTTCTCCCGGTATCAGAGCTTGGTTCTTCAACAGCGCCCGCAACCACAGCAGCCATAAAGATGTTCGGAAACAATGGCGGAAAAATAATAACCATTCTTTCTATCGCAGCATTAATAAGTATTTTAAATGCCGCTCTTCTAATTGCAACAAGGATAATTTTCGGTTTAGGAAGGAATAAACTTTTCACTACAAAAATTACTACTGTCAACAAAGATGGCTCACCTCGTTTTGCTCTTTTAGTTAGCACGGCATTTGTAATTTTACTTATCGCTTCAGGCACATTAGAAATTTTAATTGCAGTGTCAGCCTTTTTTTATGTGGTAAATTATTTTGCCGGATTTTCTTCTTTATTTTATTTAAGGAAAAAGGAACCCGAATTACCGCGCCCCGTTAAGGCTTGGGGATATCCCTGGACTCCACTAATATTTATCACCGGATCATTGATATTTTTAATTGGAGATGTATTTAGTGACCCGCTTAATGCTTTATTAGCCGCGGTATTTTTCGCAGTTAGTTATCCCGCTTTTAAATTAGTCCGGAAATTAAATTCAATTTGAAATTATCAAATTTTTTTAAGCAAAACATAGTTTGGAATAGATGATATCTTTTTCAAAAGACACCATCTATTCTAAAATTATCCCTATGGATTAAATCGATATATATAATTATAGCCATCTATCCAGCCCCAAATGATACCCACAAATGAACCAAAGGGGATTGTAAGAAAACTATTCAATGTCATATATGCATTATCAGGTGAACCATTATTTCTTGAAGTAAATATTATAGCTCCTACAATAACCCCTAATCCCGTTCCGGCAAGAAACCATCCAGGTATTCCAAGCCACCGGTTTTTATAACTCGCTTCCTTTATTTTATCTAAAGGCGCGACTTCAGACCATGTTAATATTTTCTTTGTTACTGAATATTCCATTGTGTCGTTAGCAATATTAATATCTCCTGCATTTATTTGTTCATCGTTTTTTAGTAGAAGATTTGCCGACTTATAATCGCTGCCGGTGTAATTTATGTTTTTAATTTCTGACAAGGCAACTTTTCTGTAATTTTTATCTAAACGGTATCCTGTTGAATAAAGGGTATCGTTCTTAATTACGGCTCCGTTATTAATTGTTAATGAGCTATCGTTTATAAATTTGACGTTAATGCTTTTATCTTTAACAGAATTATTAAAGTCCTGATATAATTTCTCTTTTGATGAAAAATCTTTAATTGAGTAGATTGAAGAGCAGCTAACAAAAGTTAATGAGAAGAATGCAACAATAAAAAAATTAATATGTTTCATATATCAGTCTTTCTTCAATAACCCACATATTGTTCTTGTCCCGTGTAATATGAATCATAAAGATACCATGTACCATAGGGCCAAACGCAATTTGTACATGGATCCGGAGAATCGCATTTCCATTCAAATTCAATTTGTTTTTCTTGTCTTAATAACCATCCATTTTGCCATGCATATCCGCAAAAAGTTTGGACAGATGTAATATCTCCATCATTACATGCATATAGCCATATTTGGTTAATGTTTTGATCACTCCCATTTGCAAGTTTGAAAGCGCAATCCCAGTTACTGGTTTGTACCATTTCATTCATCAACCAGTTAGAGAATGGTATAGGATTGTAGTAATGACTATATTCATCCCAAAAATCGCATTCACTTCCGCATAGACCTCCGTTGTATGCGTCGCACATAATATAGGTATTATTATTGCTCATATACATTGTCAGCCACAAACCTGCTGATTTACCCCCATCACAGGGCTCAGCGGCTGGCCAATTATAATCAGTAAGCAGCAATTTTGCACCTGTATTCCAGCTTGCAATTTTATTATCAAAATTTATCGTTGCAGTTGGTGAATAATTCATTTTAAGTGGTTCATCGACTTCGTAATATCCACATTTAGGAAATAGATTGGGATCTGGTGCCGCTGAAGGATCGCGAATACCTACCATAATATTATTATATGCAAATCCTGAATCGTTAGCTGTTACAATTTGATTAAAATCACTAGCATATGCTAAAGAAAATCCATAAACCTTTTTAGCTATTTTTAGAGTCACAATATCATTAAATTGTCAAATTTCTAATGATTTCCCCGATACAGCTTGAAATTGATTCTTTATTTAGCTATACTATTTTTTACATGATGATTGACGTACCTAAACTAATATTAAAATGATTCTGCATCTCATTAAATAATTCCCATGAAAAATCGATTCTAAAAAATGAAAGAATATTTCCCACACCAAAACCAATTTCCCAAATTTTATTTTGTGGACTTAAATCGAAGTTTGACGAATTGGATATTAAACCGAAGTTTGAAAATAATAATAAATCATAAGGAACATTTTTTAGGAAAGATATCCCGCTGATGTTGAATAAATAGTTCTTAAAATTGTTTTCAACAAATATTCCTATGTATCTTTTGCCGAAATAATTGTCATCTAAAATTGTCCTAAAGGTATTTTTCCCGCTTAATGTTGAAAAATTGCCTGGGAAATGAAAAAGATATTGGGGCAATATATCACCCGATAAATCTCCTATTTCAAAAGTAAGGTCTGTATTAAAAATATAGCTGAACTGATTGTATAAATTAACATGCAAAAAAAACGATTGGAAATTATAATTACTTTCTAAATATTTTTTTGAACTGTAAATAAGACTTAAATAAAAATCAAAATAGTTGCTTGAATAATCTGGTTCTTCAAACCAGCCAAAGTCATTGTATTTTCTTGTGTCATAATTAAATTTGTATAATATACTATTTATTTTCCCCCCGATAATCGGGATAATTTTTCTAAAACTGCCGTCTTTATTAAATAAGCTCCAATTGGTATTTAAAGATACATTTGTCTGGTTTTCAGAATCAAAACCTAAATCAAACTTCCAAATATTGGAAAAGTTAAAATTGATAAATGCATAATATTTATTTGTATAATAGTAATCGGCATAATCATGCTTATACAATAAGCTGTTATAAGTAATGTCAAACTGTGAATAATCATAATATCGATTTAAATAAGATAAAACATTACTTCTTGTAAAATTAATATTCACATTATTACTTAACTTATATTTCAGATTAATCTTAAATTTATTTTTTTTATCAGATATTCCGTAACCGTATTTTGCTATAATTCTAAACGGTAGGAAAATATTCTTGGAATCCAGACCTAATCCTATATACGAACCTTCTACCCGGTTATAATGATAGAAATCATCAAAGTCTGTAATTGGTAAATCCGGAATAACAGAAGAATAATTTGTTACTAGTAGAATTGCTTTTAGAATTGTCTTTTTTACGAAGCTTGCATGCTCAACTATACTGTCAATCCTGCTAATAGCATTCTTTTCTCTAATAGTCAGTGGTATAATTTGTTGACTCTGCCAAAGGTTCACTTCCTTTTCTTTGTCTGACAATTTAGTTACAAATACCTTGTTATCAAATTTATGGTCAAATGTTTTAGAATTTAAAATATAATCAGAAAATAAAGAAGTCTGTGTAATATATATAGGCGGTAAACCCGGAATATTTAAATTCATTTGATAGTTTTCTAAAAATATTTTAGGAAGCCAAAAATAATTCTGGTATTCGGAAAATTCACATCTCATACTGACATTTTTTTTCTCTGATGAAATAACACTGCTGTTCCCATTTAATTCAAAAAATACCGGTGTATATATCTTATCTATTATTTTAACAGTCCCGCTGAATAGGGAAATATTCTTATCTTTAGGTTTAAATTCAATTGAAAAGATTTTTTGTCCTTTATAATAGGAGGTATCCTTAATTTCATAATTATAGTACTTCATACCGTCTTTACTAATCGGGCTATAAATACCCAATTCATCAATTTGAATTTTATCATCTAAAAGAGAAGGAATTCTTCCGGTTACTAAAATGTTGTTTGCTTCGGAAAAATTCTTAGTTTGTTTTTTTGCGATTACTACTTCTTGAAAATTATCGGGATAACTAAAGTATCCTTTAGACAGATTCTGAAGTATTCCTGCAGTTATTAGAGAATCTTTTTTCGATATTTTAAGTTCGGTTTTAGTGTAAGCATCGAAGGTATAATTTTTAATTTTGCTTAGGTAATCCTGCTTTTTATCAATTACCTTTAAAATTATCTGGGCCCCCAAGTTTATATTATCCGCTGATACATAAACCGGACTCATTTTAATTGGCGATGATTCGAGCGCTATATCCTTAATTAAAACTTGGTTAATATTTATGTCTATCTTAATTGTGTCACTTTTGTATCCGAGATGGCTAAATACAATCTTATATTCCCCTTGTAATAATTTCAATATATAATTCCCGGACTCATTGGTTGTAGTACCCGTACTAGAACTCAGTACATATATGTTTGCATAAGGCAAAGACAGCCCAGATTTGCTTGTTACTTTGCCTTGAATAGATTGAGCTTTCAAGCTGCATAAATTCACAATAGAGAAAAACAAGCTTAATAAACAAATAAATTTCATAATATTAAAATTTACTACTAATTTTATAAATCAATAAAAGGTATAACTTTAAGTATCTTATCCGAAGTTGAGACATAAAATACTTAACTTTTTAAATGTAAATAATTTTATAATTATTATTCGAAGTTATTTTTTACGTTTGTCTCAATTTCAGATAAAATTTTGTTGTGCGAAGCCGACGATATTAGCTCAATACCACGTGCCTTCTGTTGGATAGGAGCAACTGGTACAACTATTTTGGGTACATTTCCATTCAGTAAAAACTTGTTTTTCTAAGTTTAGTACAAAACCCTGGGTCCAGGCACTATAAGCGAAATTAGAAACATCAGTCTGATCACCGGTTTGATAGGCATATAGCCAAATATTATTCATTCCATAACCGTTAGCATGGCCAAATAGAGTTGTCCAATCTGTGGAATAGCCTCCACAAAAGCCCCTAAAATAACCAGTACTGCCGTTATTAATCACAACATTCATCCAGTTTGAAATATTGCGTGATCCATAAGCATTATGGAATGCACCCTTACGGCACATATAAATGTCTACAAATAATTCTAAGTTAGGGATTGAATTGATAGGTATAAGTATAACCGTTAATCCATCCAAAAATTCCTCCTGTTATAAAACCTATTACAGATCCTACAATAAGTCCAGTACGTTCATCCTGAGCGACTATACCTCCAGCATATGAACCTGATCCGGGAAGGCTATTATTTGGAGGATTAATCTTAGAAATAATAAAACCTACAAAGGCTCCGAATCCAGCTCCCAATCCTGTAGACAAAATCAATTTACCAGGTACGCCAGCCCAATGATTCTTATAACTTATCTTTTTTACTTTATTTACTGGTATATATTCATCATCATTTTCAAAAATAGTAGCATTAATAGATGAATCAGAAAGTATATTTACATTTTTCGCGATAGCTTCCGTACCATTCTTCAGAAAGATAATTGCAGATAAATTTGTCATATCATTGCCGCTATATTTGATATCTTTAATATTATCTTTGCTTATTTTTTCGACCTTTTGAACTTGAATAGTAAATAATAGTGAATCATGTGAAATCCTTGCACCACCATAAGTTGTAATTGTACTATCATTTTTTAGAAATACTTTGAGAGATTTGTCTTTTGCTGATTTGTTAAAATCAGCATAGAACTTATCTTTTGAAGGGAAATCTCTTATTGTATAGTTTGAGGAGCAGTCAACTACAATTAACGATAGTGCGACAATAGTATAATAAAGTTTTTTCATTTAATGGAACTAACGATTAAAATAATAGATATAATTATATCCTATTAACCAGCCTATAACACCGCCTATAACCGTGCCCACTCCAATGCCGACAAGCATAGCACCTCCTGTTTCTATCGTTTGTGTTTGCACTCCTGATATATCTGAATGAGTTTCATATACTGGAATTATTCCAATCGCTCCAGCAAGGGTACCTAATACTGCGCCGGTTAAAATGCCAAATGGAATGCCAAGCCATCTTTTATTATAACTAATCCTCTTAACATTACTAAGTGGAACAAATACTGCATTACTATTTTTCTCTTGCGCAACAAATAAGAGGGTATCATTTGATATTCTTGCACCTCCAGTAACAATAAAAGAACTATCATTCATTAAAATTATTTTCACATTTTTATCTATGCAGGATGCGTTAAAATTTTTATATAATTCTTCTTTAGAATAATATTTATTTACAATATAATTTGATTGACAGCCTTCCAAAAACAAAAATGAAAAAGCAATAAATAAAAATGAAATCTTCATACTTTTACCTTATTGGTTAATAATATACCCATTGTTGATCGTCATAGTAGGCAGCATAAACAGTCCAATTCCCTCCATCAGGCCAACTGCAATTTAATCCTGAACACTGATATATAATTACAAGATGTTTTTGTAATCTAAGATTCCAATGCATTTGCCATGCAGATAAGCAAAAATTTAATATAGCTGTTTCATCACCTTCATCAACTGCATAAAGCCAAACTTCTCCTATTCCATTATAGTTTGCTGTATATAACAAAGTAGACCAGCTAGTTGCGGCATAACCACAAGAGGAGGCATTACCATATCCGTTGTTTATAGTAACATCTAACCAATTGGATATGTTCTTAGAAATATAATAACCCTTAAATTCGTTCCAGTAATCACTTGTATGTCCCAAACAATTGCCGTGATATTCATCGCACATTATATAGATATTACCTAATGAGCTTACAATAGGGCCATATTTTTGACCATAAGTAACGGGAAAAGACCAATATTGAGGAACCACTGGCCATTTGTAGCTGCCTAACATTATTCTCCTAGATGAAGCTCCTGAATAACTAGCTACACTTTCAATTGTATAATCGTCCCACGTTCCTTTTTCTATGGGTTCGTCGATGTAATAAGAACCAACATGTCTACCATAAGAATTTGAGGCGTCTATTTGCGAAAAGGCAGTGTTGTAATTAGTAAGCCCTAACATCATATTATCATAGCTATACCCATCATGATAGGCACTATCTATATCATCAGTATTATTTACATATATTGACGTGAAACCATAGTAAGGGCTAGCAGTTTTCCAAATTGGAATTATGTTAGTACAAATTCCTAAATTCTTCCCAGGTGCGGGAGAGAATTGATTCTCCATTTCCCAGTACGAAATAGTTACTTGGTAATAACCTGCATAGGGTTTTACAGTTTGAGGTTTATTAGAAATGTTATGCGTAGAAAGATAATTATCAAGTAAGGCAATTTTATCGGCAGGAAGGTTTTTGTCTATAACAATAGTCTTTCCACTTCTTGGCAAAGTTATAACAGTATCTGTAGAATGATTAATTGATGAAGTTACTGTTGCAACCGTTTTGGCCATAGTTATTACCTTACTTTCATTTGGTGAGGTAAGTGTGCTTTCACTGCTGCAGCTTCCTAACATAATTGGAAGAGAAAAAAGAATAACAAAGAAGGCCAAGAGGCGGATAGAATTTTTCATATACACTCCCATAATAATTTGTTTAAGGCTTACAAATTAATTAACCAAACAACGAACATGAAAAAACCGCTTCACCGGAAATGGCTTTCCGGTTAACGTTTACCATCCGCTATGTAAAACATGTGATATGTGTAAAAAAACTACTTCTATTGTGGTTAAAGATCAAGTAATATATTGTAAGCATTTGAAATTAAATGTCATTCTTTTAAGGTTGATAAACTGGTACCCTGTTATCGATAAGTAGATTTAGTTTTCCAAAATACATTAAGCGATTATTTTTCCTATAGATTTCACAGTCTTTTGTTCTTGTATCGATAAGAGTAAAAACGGTATGCAGAAAATAAAATAGGAAAGATCAAAAACATCATATACTACGGCTTGATAAAAACCAACCTCAAATATTTTATAAAGCATGGAAAGAAAGACCGGAAGGAAAAGCATTATTCCGGTTGCAAAAAAGACTTCATACAGATTTGAGGCAATCCAGCCGAGATAAATGGCGATTCCTAAAATGACAATAACGTTCCAAAACGGCAGGAATGAAAGATAGGATTGGACTGCAAATGGTCCGTTTGTAAGAAAAGAATTTTGATCCCATAAAAAAAACGGTAATAAGGTAAACCAAAAAACAAGAGCTAGAAGAAAAATAAATGTGATCCCTTTAGGAATGTTGGATTTAAAGAGATATACAAGGTATACGGCATAAATAATAGCAACGACTGACCTTGTTGAAAGAGCGAGTCCGAATAAAATTCCGAATAAGTCAAATTTGTAATTGTAATTATCGCGATCATAGAATTTTTCCATGAGGAAGATTAATACTACCGGAATCATCATGTTAAAGAAAAGCTCATCGCGAACAACAAATCCATAATAAAGTACCGGACTAAGAAGTAAAATTATTATGCGGAATAGATTTTCCTTCAAAGTATCTGAAAAATAAATAACCGAGATTAAAAACAAAGAGAGTCCTATAACTTCAAGGTATCCGATGTTTTTCAGAAGGTAAAATGGGATCGATAAAAAAAACAAAACAGGAAATCCCGATGGCGTAAAGGGTGAGTTGTAGGGAAAACTTCCATTAAAAAATCTTTTGATCCAATCCTCTATTGCCGGAAGCCTTCCGACTTCTCCAAAGCGGGGAAGAAATGTAATCCAAAGAAATGAAATGAATACCATTAGGCTTGAAAATACTATGATAAATTTCTGATTGAGGAAAATAAATCTTTTGTCATTCAGCCTGTTAAGAAAAAACAATACGGCAGAAAAGATTACCAGATATAAACCGGTGAACAATACAGGATATTTTAGATAAATAGCAGAGTACTTAAAAAAATATAACCCGCTTACGAAAGCAATAAGTATTACCGCAGCAGTATTTCTTATCTTGTTTTTCCCGAACATAAAATCAGGAGACCAGTTTTTTCTTTAGCGGTCTATCGAAAAGCTTAGCCATTTCTTTGTAAGCATGGGCTAAGTTTGACGGTATTTGGTCCCAGGAAAAGCGCCATGTCCAGTTACCACCAAGCGTACCGGGAAAATTCATTCTTGCATTGCCTCCAAGGTTAAGGATATCTTGCATTGGAATGATAGCCATATCGGCAACCGAGGCATACGCAAGCCTTATTAAATGAAAAGTAATATCGTCTCCGTAGTAGTTCAAATATTTCTGTGTGTGAGAATAAATATCGTTCTCTTCATTCCTTGCTTTTTCAAAATAGGCACGAGTAGTATCATTATCATGCGAGCCGGTATGAACCACACAATTAGAATTAAAATTATGAGGAAGGAATTTCCTTTCCATATCAGTACCAAAAGCAAACTGGAGGATTTTAATACCGGGGAAATCGAATTTATCTCTTAAAGCAACAACCGCGTCCGTTATGACACCAAGGTCTTCGGCAATGATAGGAAGTTCACCCAAATATTTATTTAGAGTGCTAAAGAACCTTTCCCCTGGAGCTTTGATCCACCTCCCGGTTTCCGCTGTAAGTGCATTCCCGGGAATTTCCCAGTAAGCCTCGAAGCCCCGGAAGTGATCGATGCGAACAATATCGACTAATGTTAAAAGACTTTTTATTCTATTGCGCCACCAGAGGAAATCATCTTTCCTCATTTCGTTCCAACGATAAAGCGGGTTTCCCCAAAGCTGTCCTGTTGCACTAAAATAATCAGGAGGAACACCAGCGACAGTTTCAAGGTTACCATTTTCATCAACGGTAAAAAGATTTCTATTTGCCCAAAGATCGGCACTGTCGTAGGCAATGAAGATCGGCATGTCGCCGATAATTTTTATTCCTTTTTCATTCGCGTATTCTTTTAAGCTAAGCCACTGTCTGAAAAAATTGAACTGTACAAATTTGTGGTAAAGAATATCGTCAGATAATTTTTCTTTCCATAAATTAAGAGAGCGGGCATCGCGTTTAACCAAGCCCTTATCCCAGCTTGTCCATATCCGTCCCCCGTGAAAATCTTTAGCCGCCATGAATAAAGAAAAATCTTCAAGCCATTCGGAGTTGGACTCACAAAAGATCTTAAATTCATTTTCCTGACCGTTAGGATTTTTCTTAAATGATTCAAACGCCTTCTTCAAAATGAATCTTTTATAATTGATTACATCGCCGTAATCTATTTGGTGTTTGTTTTGATAAGGAATATTTTCAATGTCATGTTCCTCAAGGAAGCCGGCTTCAGAAAGCTTTTCCGGGCTGACTAAAATCGGATTTCCTGCAAATGCCGAAAAGCATTGATAAGGCGAGTCCCCGTAACCCGTAGGTCCAAGCGGAAAGACTTGCCATAGCTTTTGTCCCGCCGCTTCTAAAAAATTAACGAAATTATATGCTTCATTTCCTAGATCTCCGATTCCATATTTTCCCGGTAAAGAAGTTGGGTGGAGTAATATTCCGGCAGCGCGTTCAAATCTCATTTTTAACCTCATTTTTTTAGTAACAAAAAATAGGAATGATTACACGAAATAAAAAACGGCTCTATTGAAGAACCGCTTCCTATAATTTTATTTCATGGGAAATATTTTATCTTACTTAAGTTGGATTCATGTTTTCATTTAGGGTAATAAAAACCGTTGAAACGGTTAATAAATAAGGTCTTATGTTAATCAACCCACGACTTGAAGTCGTGGGCTGCTTGATCGTGATATTATAAATCAGCCGTTTTAACGGCTTACCTCAAACCGCGGTTAGCTTTAGTTACATTAGAAGATTTTTGTTGAGAAAAGAATAAATATCAGTCCACGCTTTTTCAGCATCAGATTTGTTATATCCGGTCTTGTTATAAGGATTCATAAAAGCATGTTGACCACCGGGATAAAATTTCACCGTGGTTTTCAGGGAATTTTCTTTTGCTAACTTCTCAAAATCATTTACAACTTTAGGTGGAAATACTTTATCGCTATCGCCAAAGGCACAAAGGATTGGGCAGTGAATTTCTTTTAATGAATTCCCGGTATAATTCAGACTGCCGTAACAAACTACGCAAGCTTTTAGCTCAGGGATATTTAATGCTGCTTGAAATGAATAACCTCCGCCAAAGCACCAGCCAATCGAGCCTATCTTACTTTTATTTACTTGAGACATTTTATCGAGATATTGAAAAGCAGATTTTAAGTCAGTTATGGCTCTTGCTTTTGGAAGAGCGCTGCTTAACTCGGCAGCTTCCTTATAATTAGAAGTAACTTTCCCGCGGTAAAGGTCAATTGCAAGTGCAACTATACCGCGCTTTGCGAAGTTATCCGCATTTTCTTTCATCCAGGGAGTTAACCCCCACCATTCATGGACTAAAATTAATGCCGGAAACTTTTCTTTTCCTTCCGGAACGGCTAAATATGCGCTTACTGTATCAGTCCCGCTTAAATATGTTACCGTTGAAGTTTTGATCTTAAATTTACCGAAAGAGTTATCTTTACCTATGTTTTTTTTCTGGTAGCCAAAATTTATTCCGGTAAAAAGAAACGATAGAATAACGATAAACGAAAGTCGGATAAAAATATTCTTCATAATTTTGCTCCTAAATATTTAAGATAATTTCACTTCCTTATTTTTGCAAGAGCCTTTTTAGCGGTTTCATAAACATGCTCGGGGGTAAATCCATATTTTTCCATAATCACTTCAACAGGGGCGGAGGCACCAAATTTTTCCACGCTGATGCATTCGCCGAAGTCGCCGACATACTTTTCCCATCCCATTTTTACACCGGCTTCGACGGAAACTCTTGCTTTCACATTTGAAGGGAGAATGTTTTCTTTATACTCTTCAGGTTGCTGCTCAAATAATTCCCAGCTTGGAAAGCTAACTACGCGAATTTTTATTCCTTCGGCTTTTAATTTATCCGCAGCTTGCAAGGAAATAGAGACTTCGGAACCTGAAGCCATTAGAATTACTTCAGGCGCTCCGGCACAATCCAATAAAACATAAGCTCCGCGTAAGAGTCCCTCTGCAGAGGGATATTTGTTTTGATCAAGCACAGGTAAGCCTTGGCGTGTTAAAAGAATTGCAACAGGGCTTCCCTTATGTTCGATTGCATAGCGCCATGCGTAAGCAGATTCATTTGCATCGGCAGGACGAATTACGATAACTTTAGGAATAGCGCGAAGCGAAGCAGTTTGTTCCACAGGTTCATGAGTTGGACCGTCTTCGCCAACGCCAATGCTATCGTGAGTAAAAACATAAATCGGTTTTATTTTTGAAATAGATGCAAGCCTTATTACCGGTCGAAGATAGTCGGAGAAAATAAAGAATGTAGCGCCGAACGGAATTACTCCGCCGTAAATTGCCATACCGTTTAAGATTGCACCCATAGCATGTTCGCGGATACCGTAATGAATTGTACGTGCTCTATAGTTATCCGCGCTAAAGCTTCCGAATTCTTTTAAGAAAGTATCAGTCGAAGGATGAAGATCAGCCGATCCTCCGATTAGCGTTGTAAGGTAAGGTGCGATAGTGTTTAATACTTTTCCCGAAGAAGTGCGGGTTGCTATTTTCTTTCCTTCATCCGGGAATACCGGCAGTTTCGTTTTCCATTCTTCACCGAAGTCTCCGTTCATAATTTTCTTGAAATACCTTGCATCATCAGGATATTTATTTTCATACTGTTTGAATAAATCGTTCCATTCCTTTTCAAGTAGCATTCCTTTTTCGGTAACAGTCTTAAAATAATTTGCAACTTCAGTAGGAATTAAAAAGTCTGGTTCTTCGGGCCAGCCAAGATTCTTTTTGGTAAGTTTTACTTCTTCAACACCCAGCGGAGAGCCGTGGGAAGATGCAGAGTCATGTTTGTTCGGACTTCCGAATCCAATATGAGTTCTCGTAATAATTAAAGAAGGTTTCGATGTTTCCGATTGAGCATTCTTTAGTGCAGTTTCAAGCGAAGATAAATCATTTACATCTTCAACATGCTGGACATGCCAATTGTATGCTTCGAAGCGTTTACCCACATCTTCAGAAAAAGCAAGAGAAGTTGGGCCGTCGATAGTAATTTTATTATCATCATAAAAGAAGATAATTTTTCCAAGTTTAAGATGACCGGCTAAAGAAGCCGCCTCGTGTGATATTCCCTCCATCATTTCACCGTCGCTGCAAATTCCATAAATAAAATGATCGAGAATTTTTATGTCTTCCTTATTAAACAAAGACCCAAGATGTGCTTGAGCAATTGCCATTCCTACCGCGTTTGCAAATCCTTGCCCAAGCGGTCCAGTTGTAGTTTCCACTCCGGGTGTAAGTCCGTATTCAGGGTGACCGGGAGTAATGCTTCCCCACTGTCGAAATTGCTTTAACTGTCCGAGCGGCAGATCATATCCGCACAAATGGAGAAGAGAATAAAGTAGCATGCTTCCATGCCCGGCAGATAAAATAAATCTATCTCTATTTAACCATTTGGGGTTAGCAGGGTTGTGTCTCATATATTTAGCATAAAGCGTATATCCAATCGGAGCGCATCCCATCGGCATTCCGGGATGACCTGAGTTTGCTTTTTGCACTCCATCCACGGAAAGAAATCTTATTGTGTTTATTGCAAGTTGTTCCAATTGTTGATTATTATCGGGCATTCTATTCTCCATCTAAAAAAATTGATATTCTAAATGTTTAAATATATTAAAAACAAAAGAATTTAGTAACTGATGTTACGCAACTCTTGGAAAATTGGAGTAATGGAGTAGTGGAATAATGGAATTGAGCGATACCTTTCATTATTCCAATGTTCCGAAGGGCTGTTTCTGAGTAAGATGTGTCGGTAAGACTATTCTATTGTGATTTAATACTAACAATCTTCCCGAATCATTATATCTTGAGGTAACAAAAGTCTTAATAAACCAATATCCGGGAGTATCTTTAAGTAAAAGAGCTAACAGGAAAGTCGGAGTTACACCGTGAGCATAAGCTTAGATATGGCTATGTGCAGTGCATTCAGAGTGTATTCAGAGTGCATTCAAATTTTCGTAATAATGAATTAAAATTAGGCTTTAGAATGGAGAAAAACAGAATATTTCTTTTGCATATAAACAAAAGTTAAAGGAGAAAAGCAAGAAGATATTTGCCTTAGTAAACTTTGAAATGCTCTTTGAATATGTTTTCACAATTTACCAAAATTTATTTGGAAAATTTTTAATTCATCTTCCCCGCACACATAAATAGTTTATTTTGAAAACTTAAAATAAATCTTATACTCCCAAGGCTTTAATTCAAACTTGTGTGAATTGTCAAAAGAAACTTTTTCTCCTGTAAACAAGTTTGTATAGCTTCCTTCAATCAACTTACTGTTAATATTTCTGCTAACCGTTTTACCGGATAAATTAAACACGGCAAAAACCTTGTCGCTGTCTCTTTCTCTAACGAACGAATAAACTGATTTATCATCAGGAGATGTAACAAGCTGAACCTTTCCTCCTTCATCGCCTGCAAGCAACGCTTTGTCCTTCAATCTTAAATTGAAAAGCTTTGTATAAAATTCACGATAAGGAGAAGGTTTCCAATTAATCGGATCTTTCTCAAAAAATTTTAAGCGTTTGTGCATTCCGATTTCTTGTCCATTATAACATAGCGGCATCCCCGGAATTACCACGGTAAAAGCGGCAAATGTTTTTGCAGCATCTCCGAATTTTTCAAACTCGGTTCCGTTCCAGCTATTCTCATCGTGGTTTGAAGTGAATCTCATTCTAAAAGAATTTTCCGGGAATTTTTTTTGTTCGTTATCAAAAAACTTTATCACGTCACTGGCATTCTTTTTCCCTTTATAAATTTCATGCATCAAATCATAAAGTGTCCACGAGTAAGTCATATCGAATGCTTTTACTTGCAGCTGCGGTTTTTCGGCTTCGGCAAGCATAAAGATTGGTTTTATTTTTTCTAATTGAGCCCGGGCTTCATCCCAGAAAGGAGTAGGAACCATATCTGCTACGTCGCATCGGAAGCCGTCAATATTGCAATCCTTCACCCAAAATTCCATCGCCTTGATCATTGCAGTCCAAAGCTTTTTATTTGAATAATCAAGAGCAATAACATCAGTCCAATCTTTAACAGGGGGTATAAAATTTCCTGCAGAATCTTTTTTGTAAAAACCGGGGTGTTCCTTCGTCCAAACATTATCCCATGAAGTATGATCTGCAACCCAATCGAGAATTACATACATTCCCATTTTATGAATTTTTGCTACAAGAGACTTAAATTCTTTCAAAGTTCCGAATTCAGGATTTACCGTTTCATAATTTTGTACAGAATAATAGCTGCCGAGTTTACCTTTGCGGTTTTTTACACCAATGGGATTTATAGGCATAAACCAAAGAATACCGGCTCCCATCTTTTTCAATTCGGGAAGATGCTTGGCAAAATCTGCAAAGCTTCCGCTTTCAGAATATTGGCGCAAATTTACTTCATAGATTGTTTGGTTATAGCTCCATACCGGGTGCTTAACATAGGATTTGGGCTGAGCATAAGTTTTAAGAAACGTATTGCTTAATATGAAAGCAATAAAAAAAATTAAGATTGCAGCTTGAATAAATCTATTAATAATTGATGACATAATTTGCTTGTCTATTTAAATAATTATTGGAAATTAAATTAAAATATTTCCCCAGGTGATTTGTTTACAACTTAAAGATATTAGTCTTTTTCTGATCAATTCCTTTTACTTCACCTACTCTCGATTCTTCACCCTGATACGGTCCACCGATCTTCTTATTGTTTTCGAGAGACTGTTCAACCTTCAATTTTTCTCTTACTTTCTGGTATTTTTGCAAAATTGATTGTTGTTTGAGTATTTCTTCATACAACCTTTTTTTCATACTGACCATTTTAGAAATGCTGCCTTTATATTCTTCGTGCTCAACTTTAACAGCGCCTATACTTATCTGAAGTTGTTCAAGCTCTTTCAAAGTTTCTGTTATTTGCTCCCTATAGCTTTGAAGTTTCTCTTCGTACTCCTTCATCTCATAAAACTGCTTATTCTTTTTTTCTTCCATTTTTGAAAAGCTGTCTTTAAAGATATTTAAAAGCTCCTGCAAACTTTTTTCAAGGACAATTTTTTTCTTTAAAAGAAGTTCGGATTCAAAACGCAAATCGGAGTTGAAGCTTTTCTTTTCAAGTGATTCTTCCTCCAGTTTCAACAGTTCATTTTTTGCATTCTCTCTTTGTTCTTCAATTTTCTTAACAATTTCAGAGAGCGATTCAGCTTCCGCCTGGCGCATGTTTAATATTTTTTCACTTTCTTCAAGCGCGGCAATCTTTTCAAACAACATCAGATCTTTTTCGTCAATATCTTTTTCTTTTTTCAAGACAATTTGTTCAAGGACATTTCTTTTTTTATTTATCTCGTTCATCTCAGAGTTAAATTTCTGAAACATCTTAGTAAATCGTTCTTCAAGCTCAAAGTTGCTTTGTTCGATTTCCTTTTTCCTTTTTTCAAGCAGAGGTACTAATTCATGCAATTTAATCTTTTGACCGGAGAGCTTGTCTATTATTTCCTTTTCCTGTGAAAATTTTTGTTGAATATCACTTTTTAGATCTTCATACTTTTTCGTTTCCTCTTTTAATTCCACAGATTTCTTCTCAAGTGAAAGAATTTCCAAATTTAATTTTGAAAGCCGCGTTGCTTTTATAGAGAGTGATTGATCGATAGCGTAAAGTTCTTTTTCCTTAAACCTGCTTTCCTCCGAAAGCTTTTTAAACTTTTCCTCCATCTCTTCTACCAGTCCCTGCTTAGATTCAATCTCAAGCTTAAACTCTTCAAGTTCTTTAATCAAGCCGCTTTTTTCCTTTTCTTCCTCCAGGAGTTTTTCAAGGCGGATGCGAATGTTCTTTTCTTTTTCATGAAGTTCGGCAAGATTTTTTATGGTGGAATTATATTCGCTTTTAATTGAATTTAATTTTTGTGAGTGCTCTTTTATTTGAAATTCTTTAATCTCAATTTCTTTTTCGAGATTACTTTTAGTCTCTTTGTATGAATGAATTTTTTCTTCATATTCATTTAAGTTTTTATTAACTTCATTCTGCTTTGACGAAAATATAATTTGTTCTTCTTCAATTTTATTTAGCTCTTCTTTCCTTAATTCAATAAGATTCAGAAGCTCCGATTCCTGCTCGTTTAATTCCTTAATTCTTTCATTTGCTTCATGAATATATTTTTCACTTTCGGCACCGAGTTCAGCGGAGGATGATTTGTCATCAATATCGCGGTTGTCTTCGATTCGCTGTTCGTTATTTAATAGGTTTTCCAAGCCTTCAACCTTACCGGAATAAGAAAGAATTGTATTCTGAAGTTCATCCTTCATATCGCCGAGACTTTCGATGCGGCGTTCGAACTCTGCAAGTTGTTCCTGTTTTTGATATTCTTCGGCATTGAGAAGGTTAATCTTCTCTTGAACAATATTTCTTTCATTATTTAATTGAGAAACTTCCTTACGAAGTTTTTTCAAAAGCTCTTCAAGATATCTTGCATTTTCCTGTTTTTCGGCTATAAAATGGAGCTGGGTTTTCAACTCTTCATTCTCGTCGCGCAATTGTTCTAATTCTTTATTTTTAAATAATCCCATAGACATTTCTCTGGTTCTAAAACAAATATTAAACTTGCCTTATTAATTAGTAGTTTAACTTAATTATTAGTTAGGTAATTTTCAATCATAATAAATTTTGGTGATATTTTTGGAGAGGCAAAATCGTCTTTAATAACTTAAAGTGCGATTAGATTTCGCCGTTTTTAATTTTTAATCTCCATTTTATTTTTTCGATTTGGCGGTTGATTATCAGGTCTGCTAAAGCAGCGGGTATAAAATCTTTGCTTGACGATGAAAATAATTTAGACAATTCTTCCTCATTTATATCTATGCGGTATAATAAATTAATTACTCCATTGTAGTCATCATCTAACAATTTGGAAAGTTTTTTTGTAAGGTAAATTCTGAATTCATTAAGCGTTTTGAGGTTTTCGCCTGAAGTTTCAAGTTCAAAACCACTTCTTTTTAAGGTCCCGGAAATTAATTTAGAAACTTCTTTAACGTTAATCAATTCTTCCATTAATCTATTTTCGAAAAGGTTTTATAAAATTATTGTCTATTGCTCTTTATTTTAATTAAGCGGTATGCCGAATAAGAAAAGAATGGGGCGGCAAAAACGTCTATGGAATAATGAACATGCTGTAAAAGAACAGCGGCTGCAACAATAATCGTAAAGGCAAGCAGCATATATTTAAATGGTTTACTATCGGCAATAAGGAAAAAAAAGAAAAGAGTAGCGGTATGCCCCGAAAAAAACAAATCCTTTGTTAGAATCCTGCCGCTTCCGAAAAATTGTATAAATGGATCATTTAACAAAATCATTCGTGCCGGAGGGTTTAGCGGCAGAAGGAACATTGCAATTATTCGAAACACTAGCATAAGGGAGTAAGACTGAATTGCAAATAATAACTTTTGCGGATGTTTAACGATAAGGGCTATCGTAATAATCAAAGAGAGATAAATTAGGGTGAAGATAAGCCAGGTTAAATTTACAGGTTGAAAAGTTTTAAGTAGCGGATCGAGTAAAACGACGCCTTGCCGATGTTCGACAAATTCAAGGAAATTTGACATGAAGGCTAATACAAAAACAAGAAGTATAGTCGAAAGAATAAATTCGATAAATAATTTTTTATTTTTAATAAACTCCGACCAGTTCATTTTAATTTATTTACCTTTAGATTTTTTTTGGCATAGTTCAGTTAGAACGCCAAGAGTTGATTTGGGATGAAGAAATGCAATATCAAAACTTTCCGCGCCCGGGCGTGGTTTTTTATCAATCAATTTTATTCCTTTAGATTCTATTTCTTTTAATGAAAGATCGACATCATCAACGGCAAAGGCAATATGATGAATTCCTTCTCCATGTTTTTCGATAAACTTTCCGATAGCGCCTTGAGGATCGGTAGTTTCAAGCAGTTCAATTTTAGTTTCACCTGCTTTGAAAAATGCAGTTCTAACTTTCTGATCTTCTACTTCTTCAATTAAATAACATTTGAGTCCGAAAATACTTTCATAAAATTTAATTGATTCATCGAGGTTCTTAACTGCAATGGCAATATGTTCTATGCGGTTTACGTGCATTTTGTTTATGATAAACTATTTATCCATTGATAAATTAACTTAAAAAATTTAATCCAATAACATTAAAACCGCAAATTATTATATTATAAAAATAATATTGTTAGAATTCCAAACCTAACAGAATTGGAAAAATTTGCTGTTTCAAGATTGGGACATCCTTTTTAAACAAACCGTCTCTTAATCTGGTCAAGGCAAAATAGTATTGAAGATAAAAGGATAATTTCTAATACTGCCTTTTACACTGAAATGCTAAAGGAATCCTGTTTGCAAAATTCTTTTAAAGTATTATTTTAATTTTGACTTTATTACCGTATTATTATTCATACTGAATAAAAAAAGAAAGAGAGATAATTTATGATGATGAAACAATTTAGCAAATCAAAATACAAAATTTCGCAGCTTGGTTTTGGCTGCTGGGGAATTGGAAAATCAATGTGGATCGGGGCAGATGATATTGAATCTAAAAAAACTCTTCATAAAGCGATAGACGAAGGGATAAATTTTTTCGATACTGCACTTGTATATGGAAACGGGCATAGCGAGCAGCTTGTCGGAGAGGTTGAAAAAGAATGTAATGAGGAATTATTCATTGCCTCAAAAGTGCCATCAAAAAAGTTAGAATGGCCTGCCTCAGATAGTTCGACGTTAAAAGAATCTTTTACAAAAGAATATATAATAAAAAAAACAGAAGAGAGCCTTAGAAATTTGAAAAGAGAATATATCGATTTAATGCAATTCCATGTGTGGAATGATAAGTGGGCTAAGGAGGATGATTGGAAAGAAGCAATTCATAAATTAAAGAAAGACGGTAAAGTCCGTTTTTGGGGAATTTCTATAAATGATCATCAACCAAGCAACGGTATTGAAGCTGGTAAAACAGGATTAATAGACAGTTTTCAGGTTATCTTTAATATTTTTGACCAGAAACCGATAGAAAAACTTTTCCCATTCTGTCTTGAAAATAAAATCAGCATTCTTGCAAGAGTTCCTTTTGATGAAGGTGCATTAACCGGAAATATTGATCCGGCTACAGAATTTCCGGTAGGAGATTTTCGCAACAGTTATTTCAGAGACAAGCGTAAAGTTGACGTAAAGCTACGGGTTGATAAAATATGGAGTGATGTAAAATCCGAGACATCATCAATGGCTGAAGCAGCGTTAAGATATATTATCAGCTTTGACGCAGTAACATCGGTAATGCCCGGAATGAGGAAGGGAAAAAACCTATTAGCTAATTTAAAGAGCGTTGAAAAGGGACCGCTTTCTCAGGAACTCTTGGAACAGTTAAAGGTACACCGGTGGGATAAGAATTTCTATATATAATTTTAACAACCTTCAGCAATCGTTTGAAAAAAACAATTACAATATTCGGCAGCTCGTTACCTAAAGAGGGAGACAAAGAATTTGACTATGCCTATCAACTCGGAAGTCTTCTCGCAAAAAATAACTTTAATATATGTACCGGCGGCTACCGGGGCATTATGCACGCCGCATCTAAAGGCGCTAAAGAAAACGGTGCGGAAGTAACCGGAATAACCGTTGATTTATGGGGTTCTATTCCAAGCGAATTCCTTACAAAAGAAATAAAGTGCGAAAATCTTTTTGAAAGGATTACCAAACTAATTGAAACGGGTGATGGTTATATTATTCTCCAAGGCGGAACAGGAACTCTTTTAGAATTAGCTGTTGTTTGGGAGTTGATGAATAAAAATTTAATACAGAAAAAGCCTGCGGCATGTCATTCATCAATGTGGAGTGACATTATAGCTGTTATGGATAAGCAGATTGAACATGAAAATAGATCTACAGGTTTAATCAAATCCTTTGACAACGTTGAAGAGATTGTAGATTACTTTAGATGTAATTTAGATTGACATTTTTATTTCTACTTTGCTTTCATCAATTCGATAACGGCGCGATAGGCGGAGTTGACATCCAATTCCTTTATACATTTATATTTAACATCTGTTCTTGTGCAAATAAGCGGTCTCGGCGAATAAAAAAAGCAGGGTGAGCATCCAAGATTCAAAGAAACTATTTTATAATTTGTTTTCCATGGATGTATATAATTTACATTTGTAGGTCCAATTAGTGCAACAACATTTCTCTCAAGCGCTGAAGCGATATGCATCATACTGGAATCATTAGAAACAAAAACATTACAGCGTTTAATTAAACCCAAGCTTTGAGGTAAAGATGCTGTTTTAATTTCATACACAGAAGGAAGTCCAATCATCTTTTTTATCGATGATTTCAATTCATCTTCTTCAGGACCGCCAAAAATAAAAATTGAGGCACCCATTTCATTTATCAATCGCTTGCCAAGCTCTGCAAATTTTTCGGGTTCCCAGCGGCGGTTAATATGATTTTTCAATGTCGCAGAACCAGGATGAAAACCTATCACGAAATCGTCTTCTTTGATGTTGACGTTTTCTAAAAAATTAACGGCAAAATTTATGTCTTCATTGTTTAGCGGAAAATCAAGACCCGGCAGGTAATCAAATTTTTTATTTAGCAAACCTTCGACAAGCATAATATTAGTTAGAACATTATGACGGGAATCATCCTCGACTATTCTGACATTATTTAGAAATCCTAAGTTTTCAAAATCTTTACGAAGGTATTTTATACCAGCTCTTTTTCCGGCACCAATTAAAAAATTTATTGTGTTATATTCCTTTCTATTAGAAGGATAAATGTTTATGGTTGCATCATATTTGTGGCGGAGGGAAAGAACAAACTTTAGTGATTCGATTTTGCTTTTGTTTAAGAAGTCAAAATATATTACATCATCAAGATTAGAATTTCGCTCATACATTTCTTTAGCGCCTTTGAACATCGTAAGCGCATCAATTTTAACCTCGGGGAGAGCTTCTTTAAGGAGCTTTAAGGCGGGAGTAAACATTAAGGCGTCGCCGATACCGGATAAAGCCAGAATAAGAAATTTATTCATCAAATAAATTATTCTTGCTTTTTCTTGAAGAAGGAATCATATTTATTTTTATCAACAGGTTGATAGTACTTGCCGTAAAGTTCCTCCAGTCTTTCAAGCGAAAGCGAATCAAAATCCTCTTCATCCTTCTGCATTTTTACAAAAGTTTTATAATCTTCCAATTCTTTTCTCTCAAATTTCTTTTCATACTTCTTTAAAGCATCTAAATATTTTTGTTGATCGCGGAAAGACATTTTCCATACTCCTTCCAATTTTAGATTTTAAAATCGAGTTCAATCTAACTTTTCAAATTATATAATCAAAGAGCAAAACGATCTCAGTCCTAAAATAATTAAACAACCCGACAATTAAAATGGTTGAGAATTTTTTATTGAGATATTGCATTTCCTATTAAGATTTCAAATTGTAAATTTGCATTGATTTCATCGAACATCTTCTAAACTCATTTTTTATTTGAAAGGCAAATAGTGCTAAATAATAATGAAACCGTTTATCCGGAAGTTTCGGTAATTATGGCTGTTTATAACAGGGCAAATTATTTAAGTAGATGCGTTGGATCACTAATAAATCAATCCTTTAAAAATTGGGAGCTGATTGCTATCGACGACGGAAGCGAGGACGATACATTTAATATCCTAAGCGAATACGAAAGCGCTTATAAAAATATCAAAGTAATACGGCAGACGAACAAAAAGCTTGCTCGAAGCCGAAACAGGGGGATCAAATCTTCTTCCGGAAAATATATTACATTCTTAGACAGCGACGACGAATATGAAATTGACCATCTTCAAAAGCATGTGGATTTTATGGAAGAAAATCCGGAGATAGATTTAATTCATGGCGGAGTAAAAATTATCGGAGACGAATATGTCAGAGACAAAAATGATCCCCATAAATTAATCCATCTTTCAGAATGTACAATCGGTGGGACCTTTTTCGCAAAACGAAACGTTTTCCTTGACCTGAAAGGATTTAAAAATCTGAAGTACAGCGAAGATTCCGAATTTCTTGAACGTGCAGAAAAAATTTTCAGAATACAAAAAGTAAACTTCAAAACTTATAAATATTACCGGGATTTACCCGACAGCATTACTAACAGTTATGAACCAGAATAATTATTTATACTTTGCAATAAACAAACCATACGGAGTCCTTTCACAATTTTCTGATGGATTCGGGAGAAAGACTTTGGCAGATTTTTTCAAGATCCAAAAAAATGTTTATCCCGTCGGAAGGTTGGACATGGACAGCGAAGGATTGCTGTTACTGGCAAACGACAAAAAACTTACCGACTATCTGTTAAACCCGGGAAACAAACATGATCGGGAATATTTTTCTCAAGTGGAAGGGATCCCTTCCGATTCTGAATTAAAAACATTAGAAGAAGGAGTAATAATAGAAAAGCGAATTACCCTACCTGCAAAAGTAAAAATGATTGAGCCTCCTAAAATTTGGGATAGGATTCCGCCTATAAGAGTTAGGGACAATATTCCGTCATCATGGATAAGCTTGGTTCTAATAGAAGGGCGGAACAGGCAAGTTAGAAAGATGACAGCAGCCATCGGTCATCCAACTTTACGATTGATTAGAGTAAGAATTAAAAATATTCTACTTAAAGATTTGAAACCAGGTGAAATACGACCACTTAAGCCTGAAGAAATCGCAGAACTTTTAAGTTAGTTTTGTTTCTGTACTTCAAAATTATTGTTCCGAAAATCTGTGCTTGAAGGAATTCTCATCTTAAAGTTTTTTACAAATTCAATTTCAATTTTTACATGTTCCGTCATTAAATTAAGTACATGCCCCCCCTGGTTTTTATTTTCCGAAATAAAATGGAAATGAAAACCAGGCGCATTCAGTTCTTTCATATATGAAGGAAAACAAAATCCAACCATTGTTCCTTCAATATTTTTGAAATTAAAAATAGATTGATGTTCGAGCACTTCGGATAAACTTGAATATGGTTTAGTTTGTTTTTCTTCGCTTCTAGCTTTGACGGATAGAAATTTTCCTTTAACCTTAACAGCGCATATAATATTTTTTGACAGCAAGGCTTTATCGATAAACTTTTCCAGGCTAAGAAAATTTAAAGTGTCGTTTAAGTCAATCACTGTGTCTGCGCGAAAAAATATTTCGGTGACAAAGGGGGTCTTTTCAGAATTCGGAGGGACATTGACTTTACCAGCAGCATTTACGCGGTAAACAACGCCATTTAAATAAATCATTTCTCCGTCTACGCCGTTAAAAGTTCCCAAACCAAAGTCGCCCATTTTTTTCATTTTAGATACTGTAAAATTACCGTTCATAACTCCGCTCATGAGGGAAACAATCGGAGCGGATTGGAAGACTGTCCCATAGCTAACCTGCGGAAATAACTTTCCAGTTAAAGAGAAGAAAACTAAAAAGAAAACAAAAAGGGTTGATATATATTTCAAAATAATTTTTGTTTATTAAACTAAATCTGACGAGCAATGAGCACAACGGGTCGCTTGAAGAGGAATTTTTGAAAAACAAAAAGGACAATCTTTTGTTACCGGGGCTTGTGGAACCTCTGATTCACTTTTTCTCTTCATAGTATTTACGGCTTTAACTAATAAAAAAACAGAAAAAGCAATAATCAAAAAGCTAATAACTGTGTTTATGAATAAGCCGTAGTTGATTGTAACAGCACCGGCTGCGCTTGCGTCTTTTAATGTAGCGTAAGGACCGGCAAATTTTGCTCCTGATTTAAGGACTACGAACAATTCAGAAAAATCCACATTTCCCAGGATCATTCCAATTGGGGGCATAATAATATCTGAGACAAGTGATTTTACAATTGTTCCAAAAGCCGCACCGATAATGATACCAACAGCCATGTCGAGTACATTCCCCTTTATCGCAAATTCTCTGAATTCCTTTAACATAATTTATTCTCCTCAAAATTTTGAAAGTAAATTAATAAAGTATTCCTTAATGAAATTTAAAAAGAAAAACTCATAGTTGCACGAGTTCAAGTTATTTTTCATGTTTTTAAAATCACCTTACGCAGAAGCAGCACTTCGGATTATGGAATAATGGAAAACACCAATTAATTCTATTACAAATTCACTCCAATTTTCCAGCAATTGTGTAATATGAATTAAAATCTTTGCATGATAATTTGCTTCCAGGCAAACTACTTGGTTTTCCAGGCAGACCTAAATTACCTGAATAGCTCAAAATTGCATTTAGGAGCCTCTTTTTAAACATTTGTAATAGTGGCATACTTTTGGAATTATATCGAGTGATTCGAAAGTGAAAATTGTTTTTTAATCAATATTTTCCGGAGTTATATCATGAAATACTTCCTAATTAAACGAAACTTAATTCTAAAAGAATTATTATTATTCGGTGTATTTTTTATTTTTTCATTATTTATGGGCTGTAACAATTCCCCCACCGCACCTTCACTTAGTACTTCAACAGACGGAGCAGCAATGCAAAAAATTGCCGAGTCGGACTCTTCCGTCACTTCATTTGATTCTAATTATAATGAGGGACAGGCAATGAGTTTTATGGGAAAAACAATTGCTCAAATTAACCCTGTTAAAGTCGGACAAATCGTTCGCGTAGTTAATAAGGACTTTACTTACAATGTAGTCGGAGATACATCGTACGCGACATTCACAAGAACATTTGAAGGTGTATTATACATAGTTGCGGTTTCAAACTTTTCCGGGCATGATACAGTAATATCAAAACCTTTCACATCAACAATTTCATTAAATTTAATTTACACAAGGGTGGGAAATTCAAATAACCCAACATTTAACTGGAGATTGGCTGCAGTTTCATTACCTGAAGGCGGCACTTTAACTTCAAATGTATCTATACAAAATGTTACTGTATTTTTGCCGAACGGCGATACTCTGTCTGTAAATTCTCCCAATGATTATTACGTTGCAAGAGGAAAAGGCTGGAAAAGGCAGCTTCCGGAGATTGGCAGAAATAAACCGGTAACTATTCAAGTCACTTTGAACAGCGCTTATACGGATACTGATTTTGTTACACTTACTCACGGCGGTGATTTTAGTGGATTGCATAGAGAAAAATTAAAATTAGAATTAGTATCTTCAACTCCTTCTGGCAACGGATATTTAAAAATTTACAAGGGAACTTATTTGACTCATAACTGGCCTGGATACCATCAAGCAATTATCAATGCTTTCCCGAAACAGGTAATTTTCGATGACTCCTCTCCGGTTGAAATAAGTACCTGGGGTATTCCTTATTTTATTAAATAATAATATTTAGATTGAAAAAAATACACCACAATGTTATGTTAGAAACCAATGAAAATAGTTAAATCATATATTGTGGTGTTTTTTTTCGGGTTGTTGCTTTTCATTTTTGGTTGCGATAATCCGGCGCCAACTGAGCTTATACAGGATAATTCCACACAGGAAAGCCCTGTTCAAGTTCAGGTATTAACAAAGGATACCAGTAATGAATATTACAGCAACGGTTTTGATACAACAGGTGTTGCTACTACTTATTCCGGTACTTCTGATGTTGTTACGATAAGCGGCGTAAAAGTTACTGTCAATAATATTACAACGAGTAGCTCTTTAGCTCAAGCAATCTTTTTTGATAAGAGTCACCCTGTTCATTCTTCAAATGGTGGTGTTATGAGTTATCTTACCATAGCGCCCGGTATCGTTAAATTTAATAATCAGAGAGCGGCTAAAATTCTTTACCATCTTAGATTTAACGACCACGGTATCCACAGGGATACTATTCTAGGGTACCAATACATATTAAGCCAAAATTCTGCAATTCCATTCAATTTTGATTATGGTTCTGCCATCTCATTCCAGTTAGACCAAATGAACGGAGGAATGCAGTATAGTTTTAATATTCCAACACCAGAAGAAATAACAGGCAGGGTGAATCTGACAGGCAAGAAGGTAAACGGAAATTTAAATGCCTTACTTGAATGGAATGCATCGACTCTTTCAAATACCAAAGTTGTAGAGATTATTTTAGGCGTCATGGTAAAAGGCACAAATACTTCATATCCGCTCTACAAGCTAAGTGCTAATGACAATGGTAAGTTGTCGGTTCCACCAAAACTGCTAAACGAAATACCGTTTAATAAATATGATAGATTCGTCTTTACTTTTATTAGGCAATTTATAATTCATCACAACGAACAAGGAAATGATTTAACTGTTTATTCCCAAAGCATTCACAGTATTATATTAAATATCCCTTGAAAAACAGATACATCATCTCCATCATATTTTTTATTATGATAGGGACAGTCAAAATATCGGCGCAGAGCTCATTCGGACTTTCTGGCTACTGGGCACCTCTTGAGGAGAACAGCACGCTTATGAATAGCTATGAAGCAAATCCGGAAAATTTTTCTTCACTGAAAGACTGGGGACTGTCTTTTTCATACGGAGGTGAGTTTTCTAATACTCCTACCTCGAGCTTATATCTGATTTCACTATCAAAGCAAATCGGGAGGCATTTTGTTTCAGTTAGATATACACCGGGTTATCAAAAGGATTTTATTTTTAATAATGGTCAATCAATTTTGATACATGATTCAACATCCCAGGCGCTTGACTCAAAATATACTTACAAGGAATTATTCGGATTTGGATATTCATATAAATTTTCCGGACAGTTTAGCACAGGATTTTCTCTCCGCTATTTCAAACAAGAATTTGATCAGGAATCAGTGGAACCTGTTTTTTCAGATACGCTTTATTTAAATCGTTTTAGCAAAATAGATGACATAAATTTTTGGCGCGCTGATTTTGGTTTCAACTATCTACCGTCAAAATATTTCTCTTTTTCTCTATCTACCATAAATTTATTTAACATTAATGAGTCCGCAGTTGATACAACTCTTATTCCATACGAAATTAAAAAATCTAAGGGCATTACATTCGGGCTGTCGGTTTCACCTGCGGAAAATTTTGATTATAATTTTATTTATGAAACAACAAACGCACTCCAGACTGGATTCGATATTTCCTTCAACATATTCAACGGAAAAGCTCGAATTGGCGTAACTGGGTTTCATGATAACTATCAGTCCCCTTTTATTGCCGGAATCATTCCGGCGATTTCCTTCAACACAAAATTTTTCGGTGTATCTTTAAGCGGAGTGAAATATTTTTCAAATAGAAACATACAGCATACTTTCAGCGAATTTACTAACGAAGGCTTAGATAATATTATAAATAACCGTTACAGCTATGACAAAGCCATTCTTACTGTTACATTTGCGCTAAATACCATTGCGGAAAAAGAAGTTCAATTTTTAGATGCAAATATTGTAAGAGATATTTATCCTACTATGTCTGATAATTATCTTAATCGTCCTTTTGCAACTGCAAAGGTCATTAATCTTACTCACAGAACAATCACCATAAAGCCATCAAGTAAAATTGAAGGCATTAATGAAGATAGAATTGTTTCTCCTGTTGTTAAGATAGGGCCAAAAGACACAGCAGAGGTTTCCTTCTATACAATCATTCCCCAATCTTACGATAAGAAAAAGACCGGAATATCTTTTGTTAACTTCTACATTACTGCGAATAACGGTCAGCCTGACGATCAAATTCAAAAACCAATATTGGTTAATGGTATAAATTCATGGGATGGTAAGGTTATAAATCTGTGTTACTTTATTAAACGTGATTTTCAATTCTCGATGGATTATTCAAAGCAAATATTGAGTCGTTACAAAAGTGAACTTGATACCATGGCTTATTCAATATCCATATTTTATAAGGCAAAAATTTTATTTAATAATTTTGTAAAAGAGCTCGTTTACACAGCTAATCCGACTGCCGCTCAAGATTATGTTCAGTTCCCAAATGAAACCTTAAAATTAAAAGGGGGTAATTGCGACGATCTTAGCGTTCTTTACAGCTCATTCCTTGAAAGTGTTGGTATACAAACAGCACTGGTCGATTACAAGCCACAGAATGGAATCGGACATGTTAATATTTTAATAGATACACAACTATCACCTGATCAAGCCAGATTAATTACGGACAATGACAGTAAATATTTTATCAGAAAAAACGAATCTGGCGTTGATGAGGTTTGGATTCCGGTTGAGACTACTTCGCTTACTAACTTTGATAAAGCCTGGCAGTTAGGTTCGGAAAAATTTAACCGGGATGCTCTTGATAACTTAGGGCTTGCAAAGGGAAGCGTTGAAATTGTTGATGTATATTGATCTTGTTTATTGGCGATAACTAAAGTTATGCTAAAAGTTTTATTTTAAATATTATCTTCGTGTAACAAGAAATCTGTTTCACGAACTACTGCGAAGGAGTCTCGAAAGACAGGAAGGAAAATTTTAGAGGTATATTATGAAAAGCACATTAATTGTAATTTTATTCTTTTGCGCCGGAATTATTTCTGCCCAAAGTTTTAAGGTTGAAAAGGTGATTGGAAATGTCAAAGCTCAAATCGGGGCAAGTGAAAACTGGAGTCAGATAAAACCGGGCGAAATATTAATCGCTAATTCAACTATTTCTACCGGCGAAAAATCTTCCGTATCGCTCGACGGAAATAATATCCATTTTGTGCTTAAAGGGTCTTCCGCATTACCGTTGACTAATTTAAAGAAGATGTCCCTTGACCAACTTATACTTGCGCTTGCAATGCAGGACATGATTAACGCACCTAGAAAAAAAGAAGAAGCAAACTCAAAAAACACTGCCGTTTACGGGGCTGAAATCAACGGCATCAAAGAGCCTTTTGTTGTTTCTTCCAACTTTGGAGTACAGCGACTTAACGGAGCAGTTCAGCTTGCAGAAAGCGGTTTTAAGGAGTCAGCCATTATCGATGCAAAAGAAACCTTCAGAAAATATCCTGAGACAAGCAAGATGCCAAACTTCCGGATTTATTTTGCAAATCTTCTTGCAGACCTAAATTTAAATGAAGAAGCTTATGATGATTTCAAACAAATCGGCTCGCTAAAATTAGACAGCGACCAGAAAAGTGACGTCGCCGGCAAGCTTGATATGCTTTCTAAAAAGTTGATGAAGAACTGATAAATTTAGTTAAAATTTATTCGTCCCGACAATATTTACGCCTATATCGATTTTGTCGGCGACACGACTTCCGAGAACCATATTTTTTACCCCGAACTTAGAAAGCATAATTTGAAATTTGGCTGTAACGCCAAGTAAATCACCCGGTTCACGTGTTTCTGTTACCGGGCTTTCATCGAGATATGTTAAAGTAGCTGAAATTGGAATTTCATTTTTAACTCCGTGAAGAAAAAATATTCCAAGCAAATTTAGTTCAAGCTTATTGGCGGCAAGTTTTTTCACCCCAGTGACCTTTTTAATAGTAAAAGAAATTTTGGGAAATTGTTCGGCATCTAACCATTTTGGCGCTCGCAGGTCTTTATCCCTCATTGAGATCCCTGTATTGATAGATGCAGTAGCGATTGATATTTCGCCTTTTAATGTAGCAGCGACATTTTTCACATCAAAAGAAATTTTCCCATCGACTTCGTTTGAAGTACCGTCGACTTCGTCAAGAGCTGTTATGCTTGTAAAAGTAGTTTGATTTCTACCTTTGGCGTCCTTAAAAGAAAAAGTTTGAACGCCGGATGCCTTCACATCAAATCCGGCTTGTCCGCTAGGCAATCCTTGCGGGAACATAGCGACAACAAACAAAATTGAAAGAGAAATTACCTTGATTGAAGTTTTCATTAATTTATTTTCCTTTTGTTTTTGAAAAGAAAGAACATAACGATAGAAATACAAATAACTATTGCAGTAAAGGCGAGTGTATATTCAAGTCCGAGGGTAAAATGATTGATCCACTCATACCGCGGAGGTTGCCCGAGTAACTTATCAACATCAGACTGAGGAAGTTGTATCTCAATTTTTTGATGAGTAAACAAATGGAAACCCTGTAAAGCCCAGATTGCAAATGAAATTGTTATCGCCGCAAGTCCGCTGAATATTGTTATCTTTTGTTTTTTGTTCATTAAATTTATCTAAAAAGTTTTTCGTAATAAATCCGCTAAAGACGTTGGCTAATTAACAAAATTAAGTTAAGGGTAAAAATGATTTACCGCATACTTATTGTTATTTTTCGGGTCGAAAAATTGTCCCTCAAATATCAGACTGGAAAATGTTTTTATGAGCAATTCACGAACTTATGATTTCGCAATTGTAGGTGGCGGTATTGTCGGAACAGCGACAGCATTATCGCTTCAAAGGTTAGGTAATTATTCGGTTGTCGTTCTTGAAACAGAAAACAGAGTAGCTCCGCATCAAACAGGAAATAATAGCGGCGTAATTCATTCTGGTCTTTATTATAAGCCTGGCTCTTTGAAAGCATTAAACTGTGTTACAGGAAGAGAAATGATGTACCGTTTTTGTGAAGAAAATAATATTAACCACCAACACTGCGGAAAAATTGTACTTGCCTCTTCAAAAGAAGAATTGCCGGCGCTTGATGAACTTGAAAGACGGGGAATTGCAAACGGATTGAATGGAGTTACCAGATTAGCCAAAGAAGAGATTAAAGATTATGAACCATACGCCGAAGGTATTGCGGGATTGTTTGTGTCTGAAACCGGAATTGTTGATTACACTGAAGTTACCGAAGCTTATGCAAAAATTATCTCGAATAACGGCGGTGAAGTTAATACTGACAGCAAATTTATTTCGCTGGTTAGGGATGGAAAAAATTTAATTCTGCAGACCTTATCCGGCGAAGTACGAGCTAAGTTTCTAATTAATTGCGGGGGGCTTCAAGCCGACAGAGTTGCCCGGATTTGCGGCGTTAACCCGAATTTACAAGTTATTCCCTTTCGCGGAGAATACTACAAATTAAAAAAGGAAAAGGAATATTTAGTTAAAAACTTAATTTATCCTGTGCCCGATTCTAAATTTCCATTTCTTGGAGTTCATTTTACAAGAATGATTAACGGTGGAATAGAAGCTGGTCCCAATGCAGTACTCGCGTTTAAGCGTGAAGGTTACAATCATAAAGATTTTTCAATTAAGGATGTTTCACAAATGATTTTTTATCCAGGCTTTTGGAAAATGGTCTCTCATCATTATAAAATGGGCATTGATGAATTCCGAAGATCATTCAGCAAAGTGCTTTTTGTTAAATCTCTTCAAAAATTAATTCCGTCAATAGGTTATGATGATGTTTACAGCGAAGGTGCTGGGGTGCGCGCTCAAGCGCTTGATCCGGACGGGAAATTAGTCGATGATTTTAGAATTATCGTGGCGGAAAAAATGATTCACGTATTAAATGCTCCTTCGCCAGCCGCAACCGCTTCTTTAAGTATAGGAAATACAATCGCCAAAAAAGCAATTAGTATTTTTAATTAGCCTGTGTTTCTAACGCCGGAGGCAATTCCGTTTACAGTTGACCTTAATAACATTAAAAGATTTTCTCTTTGATTCTTTGAAATATTTTTCTTCCTGAATTGCTTGACAAATTTTACCTGGATAAAGCTAATTGGATCGATGTAAGGATTCCTCAGTAAAATAGATCTTTGAAGAGATTTATTAGCATCAAGTAAATTATTCTCGCCAGTAATTTTTAGAATCGCGCTGCATGAAAGGTCATACTCATTATTAATTAGATTAAAAATTTGATTTGCAATTTTTTGGTTTTCGCATAAAGTTAGATATTCCCTACCGATTATCATATCGGTCTTAAGAAGCACCATCTCAATATTATCGACAAGCGTTTTAAAGAACTCCCACTCCTCATACATTTTACGCATTGATCCCCATCCGGTTTTATTTTCATTTATGGATTTGTGGATAGCAGTACCAAAGCCGTACCAGCCGGAGATTGTCTGGCGATTTTGCGTCCAAGTAAACACCCACGGTATTGCCCGAAGCAAGCGAATATCTTTGCTCTTTTTTCTTGATGACGGGCGCGAGCCGATTTCAATCTGCTCTATTATATCTATCGGCGTTGCGCTTCGAAAGTAGGAAAAGAAATTGGGGTGATTGACTAATAGCCGATAATGTTCAAATGCAGATTGGGAAATATTCTCAAAAATGTCTTTGTATAATTCAAATTTATCGACTCGGGATTTAAATTTTGTTCGAGCGGTAGCTGTTATAATTGCTGCGGTCATTAGTTCCAAGCTTTTCCCGGCAATTTGTGGCAGAAGGTATTTTGACGAAATCATTTCACCTTGTTCGGTAATTTTAATTTTTCCTTCTATGGTGCCGTAAGGCTGTGCAAGGATAGATTGGTTAACAGGACCGCCGCCTCTTGAAATGCTTCCGCCGCGCCCATGAAAAAGAGTTAATTCGATACTTCCGGCATCGCATAATTTTTTAAGATTGATCTGCGCCTTATACAGCTCATAGTTCGAAGTAACAATTCCTCCGTCTTTATTGCTGTCGGAATAACCAATCATAATTTTTTGGATCTTCTCTCGGAGTAGCAAATGCTGCATATAAGCTTTGTTGGAAAATAATTCTTTCATAACGGAATCTGATCTTCTCAAATCTTCTATAGTTTCAAAAAGCGGAAGAATGTCAAAATCAGATCGAATTATTTTGTGATTTTGTAATTTGACTAAACCTGCTTCCTTTGCAAGAAGAAGAACATTCAGGACATCACTAACGGAGGAACAATTGCTAATTATATAATCGTTGCAGGCATTAGGAGCAATATTTACCTTGCCCCATTTTATGACGGATAGTTCTTCGATTATCTGCCTTGTTGACTTTCTTAATTCGCTAAAATTATTTTTTAACGGTCTCGAGCTAAGAATTTCTTTTGTCAGAAGATTTACCTTTTGTACTTCAGGTAATAAAGAATAATTTTCAACAACTTCCGAGTAGGAAAGCAATTCAGAAACCGCTTCTTTTATCAAAGATGCATTTTGGCGAATATCTAATGCAACCAATCTGAAGCCGTAGGTTTTTACTTTGTAAATTAAGGGGAGTACAACAGTATCCGCAATAATTTTCCCTTTATTCTTTGAAAGACTTTCATAAATTGTTTCCAGGTCATCTACAAACTCAGAAGATTTCTTGTACCCGAATTCCTCGCTGTTAACGGTTCTTTTAAGCTTATAAGAAATTTGGAATATTTTAGCCCGATAGATTTCAGAAGGGTCACGCAAAATATTATCGGAAAAATCTTTATCGAAGAGAGAAATATCCGAATTGATCGATTGTTCCAACGATCTGCTTGCCTTGGAAATATTCAAGGATGAGCTTAAAGAAGTATATAGCAAGTCAAGGTCATTTTGATAAAGATTAATAATTTGTCTTTTGTTATTTAGCAAAGTTTCTTTAGTTATATCTACGGTTATAAAAGGATGTCCGTCTCTGTCGCCTCCCATCCAAGATCCAAATTTTATCAGTGATGGCGAACGTAAATCAAAATTCAAGATTGTTTTTAGTTTTGAATTAATCGATAAATAAAAACCCGGGATTATATCATATAAAACTTCCTTAAAGAAAAACATGCCGCTCTGAATTTCATCTTTTACCGTGACCTTATGAAACCGTATTTCATTCGATTGCCACAACAGCGTTATCTCGGTCTGCAGCTCCCGTTTAATTTCGTTTATCTCATCGAGAGTCAAAATCGTCAACTCTCGTTTAAGAAGCAGCTGACTTATCTTCAATATTTTTCTTAGTGTCGTTTGTCTGGTTGCTTCGGTTGGATGAGCAGTAAAAACCGGGGTAATTTCTATAGAATTTAGAACCTCACCTACCATCTTCTCAGAATATTTTTCCTTTTTCAGCTCTTCAAAAGCCTCAGCAATGGAGCCGTTTTCGTTAATTACCGCTTCCAAAAGATTTGAGCGCTGCCTTCTTATTCTATGCACTTCATCGGCAGCGTTTACTAAAATAAAATAAATGGAAAATGCTCTAACAACTTTGTAAGCTTTGCTTGAGTCGAGTCTACTGATTAAATCGACAATTTCTCCCCTTGTTGTCTTGCTGTATGAGGTACGCAATTTTTTTGTTAAAGCGCGAAGCTTCTCAACTGTTTCATAAATGACGTAATCTTCCTGTTCGATTAAAATTTTCCCAAGAATTACGCCAAGTTCCTTTATATCTCTTTTCAGAGGTTCGTCTTGAAGTGATTCTTCTAAACGGTTTATAGAATTTTTACTCATCTAACTTTCCGAGAAAAAGATATTAATAAATAACTAAACTCTGCTTGCATGAATATTGAAATGAAGCAAACAATATTACTATATTACAAAAGTTTATAATAAAAAGTTTTACACCATATCATGCTAACATTCATTTAATTTTTTATCTTTAAAGTAGAAATTTCTATAATGACGCCAGAGAAATAATGAAATCATTTTACAGGCTCTTTTATTTCATCTTTATCGCTTCGGCATTATTCTACGGATGCTCATCTTCAGAAGTACAACGCGAAACACCGAAAGTAAGTCCATCAATCATTATTCGGGAAAAACCAAAACCTGAGAAAACGGAATTTAGAAAGGAAATCTTACCGTTTGAATTTCCAGATAAAGCGAAAATTGAATCTGTCGTTATTGACTCCGTAAAAAAGAAAATTACTATAAACTACAGCAAAGAACTATCCTTTATTCCTTTCCGCGAAGGTAATGTTGAAGAACTTTATTCAGAGGTGAGGAAAAATTATGGCTACAAATTTAAAGATTATACTTTTTCTATAAAGACGATAGGTTTTCCTGTCGAGAAACTGATTCCAAATTTCTATCGAAGCAATTCCTTAAAATATGATATCTCAAGAATACCGCCAAAGGGAATCCGTCCAAAACCTGTTGTCGAAAATATAAGTCTGAAATTTATCCCAACAAATGGATTATTTAGCAGGAATATTGTTGTTTGGCAAAGTCACGGCTGGTATTATAACAATGCCGAAAACCGCTGGGAGTGGCAGCGCCCGAGTCTCTTTCAATCTGTTGAAGATAAGCTTCCTCTTTCTTTTGTTGTGCCCTATTTAATTCCAATGCTTGAGAAAGCCGGCGCAAATGTTTTTGATCCGCGCGAAAGAGATTTTCAAAGTAATGAAGTTGTTGTTGATAATGATACTCATTCGGATATTAGGTCAAAGTATTACATCGAAAAGCAAAGGTGGAATACCGGAAAAGGAGACGGTTTTGCCGTTGGCATTCTTCCCTATCATGTCGATTACAATCCTTTTGCTCACGGTACTTATAGAGAAATCATTTCCGATACTACTGAAACAGCCTCAGTTAGCTGGATTCCCAAAATCCCCGAAGAAGGAGTTTATTCCGTCTATATATCCTATTCTGCCTCCGGCAAAAATATTAACGACGCTCATTATTCAGTATATCATGAAGGAATCAAAACTAATTTTTTAGCTAACCAGCAAATAGGAGGGAGTACATGGGAATATTTGGGCGAATTTAAATTCGACAAAGGATATAATCCGGAGAAAGATAAGGTCGTACTAACTAATCAAAGCGCTGAAGTCGGAAAAGTTGTAACGGCAGATGCGGTGAGGTTTGGTGGGGGTATGGGAGTAGTTGAACGCGGCAGCGCTACAAGCGGACGACCTAAATATTTAGAAGCAGCCCGTTATTATCTTCAATATCTTGGAATGCCGGACTCGCTTGTTTATAATTTGAATGACGATAAGAACGATTATGTAGACGATTATAAGAGCCGCGGAGAGTATGTAAATTACTTATACGGTACACCATTCGGACCAAATAAAGATCGCAACACTAAAGGATTGGGAATTCCAATCGATTTATCTTTAGCATTTCATACCGACGCCGGAAGTTCACTAAGCGACACTACTATCGGCACTCTTGCAATTTATAGCACAACAGATTTAGATTCGCAAATAGTTTTTCCAAACGGAGTTTCAAGACTATCCAACCGCGATCTTGCAGATATAATGCAGACACAAATTGTAGATGATATTAGAGCAAAATACGATCCTATCTGGAACCGGCGGATGCTTGAAAATGGGCGATATAGCGAAGTTGTTCGCCCTAATGTTCCTTCGGTTTTAATCGAACTTCTTGCCCACCAAAATTTTCTTGATATGACATTTGCGCAGGATCCTGAATTTAGATTTGGCGTAGCGCGAGCAATGTACAAAGGTATTTTGAAATTCCTTTCCGTTCAAAATGGATTTAAATATACCGTCGAACCGCTACCGGTTAATAAATTTTCTGCAGTATTTAATAAAGCTGGAAATGTTATACTCAGGTGGCATCCGGTAAATGATTATCTTGAGCCGACTGCTGATGCAAAGAGATTTATCGTTTACACAAGGATTAATAACGAAGATTTTGATAACGGAATTTTAGTTGACAAACCTTTTGCTATTATTAAAAATATTAAACCCAGAAATATTTACAGCTTCAAAGTTACAGCAATAAACAGCGGCGGCGAGAGTTTTCCCTCTGAAATTTTATCAGTCTGTAAAATGCCAAAATCTAAAAATACCGTTTTAATAATTAACGGATTTTATCGTGTTTCTGCTCCGGCAATTGTTAGTGAAAAGAACTTTTCCGGATTTTTCAATCAGATTGACGGCGGAGTACCTAATAAATATGATCTTAGCTTTACCGGAACTCAATTTAATTTTAATCCATCTTCAAGCTATAAATCTAATGACGATCCGGGTTGGGGAGCAAGCAATGACAATTACGAGACAAAAGTAATTGCCGGCAATTCATTTGATTACCCTTATGTTCACGGGCTTTCAATCAAAGCAAACGACTACTCATTTGTCTCGGCAAGCGAAGATGCCGTATTAGACAGCACTATAAAACTAAACAGATATAAAATTGTTGATCTTATATTGGGCGAACAGAAAAAAACTCATTGGGAAAAATCCACAGAGGATTCTTTACGCGGCATAAAATTCAATACTTTCCCTGGTAAACTTCAGCGTTTAATTAAAGATTATTGCCAAGGCGGAGGAAACATTTTTATTAGCGGCTCTTATATTGCTTCCGATTTATTTGAAGAAAATATTGCCAACAAGCGCGATATTTCCTTTGCTCATAATGTATTAAAATATACTTTTGATGCCGGCCATGCGGCCAAAACCGGTAAGGTCTATTCTGTGGACGAATCTTTTCTATCAAAATATTTGGACTTAAAATTCAATCAGAAGATAAGCTCAAAAGTTTATGATGTTTGGGCGCCCGACGCAATAAGAAATATTGACGGAAGTAAAGTAATCCTTCGTTACGGGGAAAATCAATTTCCCGCAGGCATAGCATTCAAAAAAAAATATGGCGTGATCGCTATCGGATTTCCTTTTGAAACATTGGAAACTAATACAGCAAGAGATGAATTGATGAAAGCAATTTTAGACTTCTTTAAGAATTAATTCAAGATTATTTAAAACACATAGGAGATATTATGAAAGTATTTTCCAAAAAATTATTACCCTTCATCATTGTTGCACTTTCTTCTTTTTTGCTTGGGGCTTTTGTAATCTTTGAATCAGGCAATAATCCAATAACAAAGGAAGTTATAACTAATGCAGAAAAAATTTTCGGCATTTCGTACTCTGAAGCTCAACAGGATTCTATGCTTGATCTTCTTAACCAACGATTGGAAAGCTATCAGAGTATTAGGAAGATTGACCTTGATAACAGTATACCACCCGCTATTTTGTTTAATCCGATTCCCGAAGGAGTACAGTTCAGCACAAAACAATTACCGTTTAGGATAAGCAATTATTCCTCCGTCAAGATGCCGAGAAACATTAATGATCTGGCTTTCTATTCCGTCGGTGAACTTGGATATTTATTAAAGACGCGAAAAATTTCTTCCGTTCAATTAACCAAATTTTTTATAGAAAGATTAAAGAAATTCGGACCAGAGCTTCACTGTGTAATTACTTTCACCGATGATCTTGCTATGAAACAGGCAAAGAAAGCCGACGAAGAAATCGCAGCAGGGAAATATAAAAGCCCTTTGATGGGGATCCCTTTCGGCGTAAAAGATTTATTAGCAGTAAAAGGATATAAAACAACCTGGGGCGCGGCTCCATACAAAGATCAGACAATTGATGTTAACGCTACTGTAGTCAAAAAACTTGAAGCGGCAGGAGCGGTTTTAATAGCAAAATTATCAATGGGCGAATTGGCAATGGATGATGTTTGGTTTGGGGGTTTAACAAGGAATCCATGGGATACCACTCAAGGCTCAAGCGGCTCGTCTGCGGGTTCTGCTGCCGCTGTTTCTGCTGGACTTGTTCCATTTGCAATCGGTACAGAAACATGGGGATCAATCGTTTCACCTTCTACAAGATGCGGCGATACCGGCTTAAGACCTACATACGGACGAGTTAGTCGCCATGGGGCAATGGCGCTTAGTTGGTCGATGGATAAAATCGGTCCTATTTGTCGCAACGTTGAGGATTGTGCATTTGTATTCAAAGCTATATATGGTCCTGACGGAATCGATCAAACGGTTTATAATTATCCTTTCAATTATACTCCCAAAATTAATTTGAAAGGGATGAGAATCGGTTATCTTGCCGACGACTTCAATCACAAATATGAATTTAAATCAACTGACTCTTTAACAATTGTTGAAATGAGAAAACTCGGCGCAAAACTAATTCCGATTAAACTGCCTAATCTTCCGGTGAATGATATTTCATTTATTCTTGATGCCGAAGCGGGTGCTGCGTTCGATGTTCTAACAAGAAGTGGAAAAGTCGATTTGCTTGCACGGCAGGGAAAAGATAACTGGCCAAATATTTTCCGGGCTTCTCGCTTCATTCCGGCGGTTGAATACATAAATGCAAACCGCGTTCGTTATATGCTTATTCAAGCAATGGAAAAGATGTTTGATGAAAACAAAATTGACCTTTACCTGGCACCTTCTGACGAAGGAGACAATTCCCTTGTAACGAATTTAACCGGCCACCCGTTGGTGGTAGTCCCAAATGGATTTATAAATAATAATCATCCTGCAAGTATAACTTTTGTGGGAAGATTATTTGACGAAGGTAAAATCCTTGAAGTAGCAAAAGCATATCAGGATGCAACGGGTTACCAATTAAAACATCCCCCGATGTTTAGATAGGAAATTGTTGTTGCATTTTATACGTAATTAAAAATATTTTATTCAACGTATTGAGTTCGCAAACTCAGTGCGTCGAGTAAATAGGAAAATATCCGTCAGCCGTAATATAGAATACTAGCCAAGTAATTATTATTTTTACTATACTTGTGAATATTGTAAATCTGCCCTTTTATTTAAATCCGTCTGAACTATAAACCAAACAGCGGGGCTAAATACAATGTAAAGGACAAACAATAACCACTTATTAAAATGTTCGGCAGAGAATTTTTCATACAACTCACTGAACTTATAAACCGAATAAAACCCGCCAAAAGGTATGAAGAATAATACCACCCACAATGCTGGAGAAGCTTGTGTATCCCCGGTTGCATCTTTCATCTCCATGGAAACTTGGTAAAACCAGTACAAAGCATAAATTCCTAAAGTTATGATTGTAAGCAGAACCTGAGCGAGCAAGTTTCTTTTCTTAATGTACGCTTGCATAGGAATCTCCTTCTAATTTTTGAATGTTTTCGTAGTTTAGTTATAATTAAAATAATCAATTCATTCTAAACTTTAAAGAAAATAATCTCTTAAAGGTATTTCTATGAAAAACTTGTTCAGAATTTTATCTGATGAATCTTTATCTTAAATTAATCTTAGATTATTGAAATAAAATTTATGAATGAAGAAAAAAAGAAACTACTAAAAAGTCTGGTTATTCCTTCTATCTTTATTTTTATACTATTTGCTATAGAAGTATTTCAAAAGCTCACGGGAATGAATCTTATTATTTACGGCTTATACCCGCGTAAAATGTCCGGGCTAATAGGAATATTAGCCGCTCCATTATTGCACGTAAGTTATGCCCATTTAATTTCCAATTCAATCCCTCTACTGCTTGTCGGGGTAGGCGTCTCATATTTTTATCCGGCTTCTGCGAATAAAATTTTCATTAGTATATATTTAATTCCCGGAGTTTTCGTTTGGTTTACCGGCAGACCTGCCTACCACGTTGGAGCGAGCGGAATAGATTACGGCTTAGTAACATTTTTGTTTTTTAGCGGATTGATCAGGCGTGACACACGTTCTATTGCGCTTGCACTTATCGTAACTCTTCTTTACGGCAGTTTAATCTGGGGAATATTTCCTCAAAATGACGGCATCTCATGGGAATATCATCTTTTCGGCTCGCTTACAGGGATATTCTGTGCAATCATCTTTAGAAAATCCGACACCTATAAAAAATATGATTGGGAAGATGAAGAAGAAACCGATGAGGTTAATTAAATTTCAGTTACTATTATTATAATTTTATGATCAATTTTCTTCCTTTAGGCGGTGCAGGTGAAATTGGTGCAAGCTGTTTTTATCTAAATATTGATGGGACCGGAATTATACTCGATTGCGGAATGCACCCACTTAAATCGGGCTTGGATGCATTGCCCAAGTTTGATCTGATTAAGGACTCACCGGTTGATTACGTTTTAATCTCTCATGCACATCAAGATCACCTAAGCGCCCTTCCCTTTCTGGTTCAACGGCATCCGTACGTAATAATTATTTCAACACCGCAAACACGCGCTCTCGCCGAACTTACACTTCATAATTCGGTTTCAATTCTTAAAGAGCAGCTATCCGGAGAAGAACAGAACGGCTCACCGACAAAACAGATAAAAATTTATTCTCATGAAGAAATTGATCTCTTAATTAAGTCAATTGAATATAAAGCTTATGGAGTAAATTTTATTCTTAAAGGCTATAGCCATCAAAGTAAAATTCCTATAATTGCTACTTTAATCGATGCAGGGCATATACTTGGCTCGGCGGCGATTCTACTCGAGTATAATGGAAAGAAAATTATTTATACAGGCGACATAAAATTAAGCAGCCAGGCTGTTACTCCCGGCTCCGCAATTTCTTCAACTAAAATTGACACATTAATATTAGAAACTACTTACGGAAGCACAGATTCATCTCTAATCCCCAATTGGAATGATGAAGCACTTAGGTTGGCTTTATCCATAAATAGGGTTTTAATTTCGGGAGGATCGGTTTTGATTCCGGTCTTTTCACTCGGCAAGATGCAAGAAATGATAACTGTAGTTTGGAATTTGATAAAGGCAGGAAAAATATTATTGACTGATATATACACCGGGGGAATTGCAAGCAAAATTAGCCGGGTATATGATTACAACCGGTATGTTGTAAATAGAATTGACCCTGAGTTTGAGATATCTTCGATACCGGTAAAAAACTTTTATGAAGTAACTCAGCCGGAAGACTTCTTCAAAAACCCATGCATTATTTTTGCCGCAAGCGGTATGATGATTGAGGGAACCGCTTCATTCAAGCTCGCACAGCAATGGTTAAAACATGAACACTCGGCTATTTTCACAGTAGGATTTATGGAAGAAAGCACTCCCGGTTTTAGAATTGCAAGAGCAAGGCACGGCGATAAGATTAGGTTGAATGATTTTTCTGATGAAAGCGAAGTTAAATGCGAGATAAATAATTTCCGTTTTCCATCTCACTCAACCCGCGAAGAACTGTTGGAAATAGTTAAGCGCGTTAAACCGGCGAAGGTAGTATTAGTTCACGGAAGTCAAGAAGCCATAGATTGGATTGGAGCAGCAATTTTAATAAATTTCAAAGAGATAAAAGTATTCCAGGCGGAGCTTGGTAAAGAGATAATTTTAGAAAAAATTGAGGAACAATAATTTTTACTCTTGAAACTTTCAAAAATGTTTTTTATGTTGATATCGGGTCGGTACCACCCTGTGGAAACGGTAATTCCGTATCTGCATTTCTGTTTAGCGATATTTATTTTATCACTAATAAAGGAGTCTGGATGGGAAAAACTAAAAGCGATAAACATATTTCATATTTATAACCGAACAGACCTTTCTATTCGGAAAAAGAAGTAATAATATATCGCAAAGATAATTTGAGCCGGAGGAATACCCCTAATGATTCCCCGGCTTTTTTAATTAATTAAACTATATTCCACTGCCTCCCCTCACTTTCTATTAACTTTCTTGCTTCCTCCGGTCCCCAGGAACCTGGTGTATAATTAGGCAATTTTAACCACGGTTTAGTTTCCCATTTCTTAATCACCGGATCGATAATATTCCATGCTTTATAAATCCAATCTGCATGAAGAAAAAGAGTTTGGTCTCCTTTCATTGCGTCAAACAAAAGCCACTGGTAAGAGCTCGGTAGTTCGGAAATTCCGAAAGTCGTATTGTACTGAAATTTTAAATTCACCGGTTGCAGACGCAACTCGGCGCCGGGCTGCTTTGCCATAAAGGTGTAAATTATTCCTTCATTAGGTTGAAGCTGAAAGCGCAAAAAATTTGTATCCGATCCATAATTTGTAACATTTGGGAACATCAAATGAGGCGTTGACTTAAATTGAATAGTTACTTCAGTTTGTTTTTCCTTTAATCGCTTTCCTGTTCGAAGATAAAATGGAACGTCAGCCCATCGCCAATTATCAACCTTAATACGCAGAGCAGCGAAAGTAGGTGTAGAAGATTCCTTGTCAACATTTTGTTCCAGCCGGTAAGACAACACTTTTTCTCCATTAATTTCGCCTTCATCATATTGACCAAGCACAACATGTTTCATTACATCGATCTTACAAATTGAATTTAAAACCTTTACCGTTTCTGCTCTAAGAAATGCCGCTTCAAATTTTACCGGGGGTTCTAATGCTGTTATACATAAAAGTTGAAGAAGATGATTCTGAACCATATCCCGCAAGATTCCGGTTTTTTCATAAAAGTTCGCTCGTGTTCCGATTCCGAAATCTTCTGCAACCGTGATTTGCACATTGTCTATATAATTACGGTTCCAGATAGGTTCAAAACCGGGATTAGCAAACCTAAACACAAGCATATTCTGAACTGTTTCTTTTCCAAGATAGTGGTCTACCCTAAAAATTTGTTCCTCGTTAAAAACTTTATGAATATCTTTGTCGAGTTCTCTTGCTGAAATTTCATCTCTTCCGAAAGGTTTTTCAATTATTACACGACGCCAACCAGTTTCGCTTTTTGTCAGCGAAGCGGCAGCAAGAGTTTTAATAATCGTTCCGTAATCGGATGGCGGAGTTGCAAGGTGAAATAAAACGTTATCGGGTATGCTAAATTCGCCTTGAACTTTTTTTATTTTCTCAAATAAATCTTTATAGGAAGCCGAAGGATCGTCGTTAAAATTTCCCTTTACATAAAATATATTTTTGGAAAATCTTTCCCATTCTTCATCCCCGCATTCGTTCACAATTTTCATTGTGGCACTCATTTCCTCGCGGAAGGTATCGTCGTTCCAGTCACGCCGTGCAAAACCGATAATTGCGAAAGGTACCGGCAAAAGATTTTTACAATTCAAAGCATAAAGCGATGGAATAAGTTCGCGATGCGTTAAATCTCCCGACACTCCAAAAATAACGACAATACATGGATCGGGAAGTTGAGGTTTAGACATTCCTGATTGCTTAGTTTCGACATATCCATCTTCCATAATAAATCTCTTTTCTAAACTTTTATTTTTTCTGATAAAAGTTTGAGGCCCTTTTCAACATCATTTCCAAGATGAATTCTTACGACCCTGCAATTATGATTATTTAGCGACCGGTAATCACCTAAAGCCTGCGCTCTTTGAAGGGTTGCAAAACCAAATTGCTCATCCGGAATGGACAGATCAATCTTTGAGTCAGCAGTAAAAATTAGGAACAAACCTTTGTTTGGTCCGCCTTTATGTAACTGCCCCGTCGAGTGCAAATAGCGGGGTCCATAGCCAAGTGTTGTAGCTAAGGATTTTGCATTTCTCAATTTCATTCTTAATGCCTGAAGGGATTTGTCTCTTAATGGTGTCTTCAAGAAATAGGCAAGCATTGCTATGTAATCATGAGGTTGCGCGAGCCGGAAATAATAGTTTAAGAAATCTCCGGCAGATTTTCTATGCCCCTGGAAAAGCCATTTGCTATTTTCATCACAATAAATTTTTAATTCGCCTTCTTGAACTATAGGACTTTCATTCTCAAAAGCACCGTTCTTTTTCCATTCGGAAAGAAGATTTCCCGTGTTCTTTTTACTTTCAGCAACATTTGGCTGGTCGAATGGATTTATATCTATAATCTTTCCGGCAGTTGCAGTAGCCAATTCCCATCTAAAAAATTCTGCACCGAGGGATGAAATATTACTTATATCGATTCTTACAACATAATGATTAGCATTTTCTAATGCAGCAAGTTTCTTTTCAACTGAACCTTCGTGATCTTTAGAAGTATAAATATAAACAAACAAACGGTCGTTGCCGTAAACGGCTGGACTCCCAAGTTCTTCACTTTCAACCGGAATAATTCCTATGCCTTCTTTACCCGTGCTTTCAGCGATTAACTGCTCAACCCAATAACCGAATGAGTATATTGATTTCGCAAGGACAAAAGTTATTTTATCTTTTCCGTGTTTTTGACATACACCCATAAAAGCGCCTAGTGCCACAGCCGGGTTAGAATCGGAAGGGATATAAGATCCACAGCTTAACTGAAGCTGATGAGCGCTATTCAAAATTGTTTTGATATCAATTCCGATCAATGCCATAGGAACTATACCAAAAAATGAGAGAGCCGAGTATCTTCCGCCAAATTCTTCAGGATTTTCAAATACATGTCTGAACTTTTTCTCCTCTGCTTCTTTTACTAAGATAGTTCCCCGGTCAGTTATTGTTATAAAATGATCTCCCGGATTCCCTTGGGTAGATAACTTAATTTTTTCATAAAAATATTTATAAAAGCTGTCTGTCTCCATTGTTGTACCCGACTTGCTCGAAACAACAAACAATGTTTTAGCGAGATCTATTTTATCTTCACTATCTTTTATCGCGGCTGGGTCAGTATTGTCAAGAACAAATAAAGTGGGATAACCGGGTTTTGAACCAAAAGTTTCTCTTGCTACATCCGGGCACAAGCTGCTGCCGCCCATTCCGAGTAGTACAACAAATTTATACTTTTCCTTTTTTATTTCTTTCGCCAACTCAATTATTTCGTCAGCCTTTGACAAGAAATATTCCATGCTATCTAACCAACCCATCCGAATTTTTATTTCTTCAACTTGTTCCGGCTCAAATTTCCACAAATGGGCATCGCGGGCATAAACGCGTCTTGCATATTGTTTCTCATCCAACGATTTAAGAATCAAATTAGTTTCAGTCTTCAAGTCTGCAAAATTAATTTTCTGTACACCGATGGTTTCACCAAGAATCCTTTTCCGTTTTTCGTTAAGGTCTTTCATTAGTTTATCGTATGCTTCATTAAACTTTTGAATTCCTTCATTCGTCAATTGTTTTGTTACAAAATCAATATCTACACCAAGCTTTTTTAGATCGCTAAAAACTGTTTTGGCTTCATCAACATTCTTATCAATTGAGTCTTCCACTATTACTCCGTGGTCGGCAAAAGCTGTAATCGTTTCATCCGGCAGAGTATTTACAGTATCACGCCCGATTAACGGTTCGACATATTTTACATCTCTGTATATTGGATCTTTAGTGCTCGTGCTAGCCCAAAGGGGTCTTTGTACATGTGCGCCTTTTGCAATTAAGGTATTCCATCTCTCACCGTTAAAAATATTTTTGAAACTTTGATAAGCTAACTTTGCACTGGCAATTGCAGACTTTCCCAATAAGTCTTCGGGTCGGGGCAAGTTATTTTGATCCCTTTCCGGAATCATTAATTGTGCAAGTAACTGATCCGCCAAAACATCAATGCGGCTTAAAAAGAAACTTGCTACGGAAGCTGTTTTATCAATTGGTTTACCTTCTGCAACCCTACGCTCTAGCGCTTTAATATATGCAATTGCTACAGCCTCATAACTCTGAATTGAGAACAGCAATGTGACGTTGATATTTATTCCTTCATAAAGCATTTGCTCAATTGCAGAAACACCGGCTTCAGTACCGGGTATCTTTATTAAACAATTTGGTCTATTAACTTTTTCATTCAAGCGTCTTGCTTCAATCATTGTTCCTTCAGTGTCATTTGCAAGATAGGGTGATACTTCGATACTGACGAAACCATCCACCCCGTTTGATGAATCGAAAACCGGGCGCAAAATATCGCATGCATCCTGAACATCTTTAACTGTTAGTTCTTCATACATTTCAGGAACTGATTTTTTTAGGCTTACAAGTTTTGAAATCTGCGAATCATAATCGCTGCTACTGGAAATTGCTTTATTGAAGATACTGGGATTTGAAGTTATTCCGCGCAGTCCTTCTTTAACTACTCTCCTTTTCAATTCTCCGCCTTTAATCTTTCCGCGCGTTAAATTATCGAGCCAATAACTTTGACCACAATTAATTAGATTTAATAAACTGTTCATAGTTTCTCCTTAGAAGTTTCATTTTATAGTTAAGATTATTTGAGTAATAACCTTGTAAATTTAAGGAAAATTCATGAAGAAAATACCAGCAAGATGTCTTTTAGATCATATCTGTAGTATGACTAATGTTAGGCAAACCTTGGAAGAATGGAGTAGTGGAGTGATGGAATACTGGGGTGATGGAATCAAATAATTTTTCCGCTATTCCAACATTTCATTAATCCAAAGGGAAATCCTGCGTAAGTAGTTATTTAATTACCCACCTTACGCAAAAGGTTATTATTACATAATGAGAAACCTCCGAGGTTTTCCTAAACCTCGGAGGTTTTGCACTTTACTTACATTATATTGGAAATTGTCTGCGTAAGGTGAGTTATTATAATAGGCTGTTTAAACATAAGGTGCTTATTAATATTGACATCTAAATCTTTGCTTTTCCTTGAACTTAAACTTGCTTTCGGGTGTAAAATAAAAGTTCCGTGTGGCTTACCGTCACCACACGGAACAGGAGAGAGAGATATGAGGAGGAACTGGATAATCTACATTAAAATCCTAAAGATACCTCAAATACATTGTTTCCATTAAGATATTTTGCAGCTCTATATGCGTAATCGAATTTTATATCCATTCCGCCTAGATTGTAATTTATCCCAGCGCCTGCAGAAAACCCATAAATATAATTTGGGTCTTGATTTTTTGGCGATATTGAATAACCGACTCGAGCAAAGAACATTTTGTCATATCCATACTCAAGACCGACATTATAAAGGTCTCCGGAAAAGTTATTGTTTTCAAAAACGCCGGATATTTGCAATGAATTCATATCACCAAGATCTGGTTTATATCCAAAGCCAATATCAAAAGCTGACGGTAAATCGAAAGCAGCCGCGTTAACCGAATAGAAGCTTGGAGCTCTACTAAATGGATCACTTGGTGTTGATGTAGAGCCTGTCGGTGAAGCTTGTACTAACAAGCCTGGTCCGCCATAAGTCATTTGAGGACCGATATTCTTTAGAACTAATCCAAAGCTTAATCCGCTAATGTCGCCAAGGTCTTTATATTGAACACCGGCATTTAATCCAAAACCGGTAGCACTTACCTGGGCAATAGTTTCCGAGATATAGTTTAAGGTTAATCCAATTGATATACGATCGGTTAATGCGCGGGAATATGATACTCCGGCAGTTAAAAATTGGGGGGAAAAGGTTTGTCCCGTACCATCAGGTTGGTCATTAGTAGTTACCTGGATAGTACCAACATTAAGAGATTTAATATCTAAGGACACAACACCAAAGCCCTCAAAATTTGCAGCCACAGCGCCATATTCAACGCCGATATTAGCAATATAATCCATGTGGGAAAACATTGCAGTTGCAGAATTTGTCATATTTGCAACGCCAGCCGGGTTCCAGAAAAGAGCCTCGAGTCCGGTTGCCGTTGAAAGATTTGAGCCTCCTAAAGCAATTCCACTGGCTCCAACTGGAATTACTAGTTCAGTAGCACCGCCGGTACCATTTCTAGTACCTCCCCCGGCATATACACTATCAACCCCTATCAGGAAGATAGCGACAATAACTATTATTCTTATAAATATTTTCATTTTTACTCCTTGAGTTTTTAGCTTCATTAAAAATGATCAGGATATTGTTGTTCTTGAATAATTGCCAGCTTAAGTATTTTCGTAGTGCCAATGCCTGGCATATCAATATATGCTATGTACAAGCCGCTTGCTACTGGTAAGCCGGAATCATTCGTCAAATCCCATTGTTGAAATTGAGTACCGTTTGTATGATTTATCGTTTTCACCATTATTCCGGCAAGGTTGAAGATTTTGATATTTGCCGTACCCGGTAAATGATTAAACGTTACAAACCGGACGTATTTCGTTGTCTCTTGGGAGTTTACTCCATAATAGGGGTTTGGAAATACATTTATTTTACTTACATCATTTTTAGCCAAATTAGCTGAGTACTGTGATTTTGGAATAGAAAATGTAAATGTATCTTTTCCAATTTGGAGAGGATTATTATAAATGATTTTTATATCATCGCCGGTAGTAAATATAGACTTAGCAAAAAACCAGTTCCATGTTGCGCTATCTGCAACAATTGCACTGGTAGGTTTTATTACTGTAGGACTATATTTTGTATTTACTACCCAGGTATATACTCTATCATGCTCATTCCATACTTCAAATCCATTCTTTGTAGGATCATTTGTTTTGCCTGCATTTCTATCATAAACAAGCAAGTTTACTTGTTCATTTTTATCCATATTCCATACTTCGAAAGGAATCCTTATAGTAAATGGTGCTTTAACACCCGGAGTCGGATTTAAAGGATGATTTGCTATTGAATAATTACTTGCACCAAACAGCGTTGCAATGGATCCACCTGATTTGGTTATTACTACAGTAAGACCATTTATCGTAGTATCACCTAATACACCAGTCCACTTTAGTTCATAATCCTGTTGTAATGCATTTACATCAGTAGTTCCACCTGCTCCACCGTATAAAGGCAAAGATGTTGCAGCAGTACCATCTGCGTACCCAAAGGCTGTAAAATCTTCTATAGTAAAGCTGGAATTTGCACCAACATTCATGACAATATTACCAATTGTTGTAGGGGCTAAATAGCTACCATCAAGAGCTAACTGCATTCCAGCAAATGTTACATTTGCTCCTGCTCCAACATTGGCAGTGAAACTTCCAGTGGAACCGCCAGGACCATATAAGGAATTAGCCGCAAAATATGACTCAGGAGCATAAATATCTTGACCATTTAATATTGTCTGATTCTGAAGTACAATATTTCCTGTTGTCAAATCCTTAACATTCCATTGATGTTGTGTTATGATTTTATTTGCTATAGTCCTTAGAGTGTCCGTACTTGATACATCAACAATATTCTTTCCATAACCGTCATCATACATAGTGTAATTTGCTATAATAGGTAACACGTTTGAATGAGTTAATATTGTGATGTCTTCACCGCCGGCAAAAACACCGTTAGCTGACCGGCTGCTATCACCAAAGAATATAGTGTTGGTTGCTTTATCAAATGTATAACTAATCGGACTTCCGGTATTGTTACTGATTGGGTTCAGAATATCATCAACAACAACATTTGAAGGTAATTTGATTTCAACTCCATCACACCAGTCATAATCAACGGAGACTACATTTACCAAATAATGAATGGCAAATTGACCTGAAGTTTCACCCCAAGCAGCTGATGATGTTAAAGATGATCCTGTTAAATCCGTAACTTTACGCATTTTACTTGCTGCTGTTATATCAGTCCATTTCCCATCAGAACCGAGCGAATATTTCTCATCGTGGAAAGATACTTGATATTGATCGCCGGTTATTAAGGAAGGGTTAACAACAGTCACACCAAGTGATGCGTCTGCAGTTCCACCGTGCTGAATGTTAGAAAATGCACCGCTGCTCGCAGCAGTAACACCCGGGTTTAGGCTCTGCGGAATTACGGTGATAACAGATATTGGGTTTTCAAGCGCACGTGGTGTACCTGTTGCATTATAACCATAAGCCGTAACGGCAAAATAATAAGGTATCCCATTTACCAGTGGTTTTCCCGAACTAAACGCATCTGTTGAATCGAAGAATGATCTTTGTATACCGGTATCATTACCAAATTCACTTACATGCGTTAAAACAGCGCCGGAGCTAACATCAAAATATTCATCGTATATCTTTCCGACCCCATCAACAATATCATAAGTCGCTAAACGCTTAGCTTCACTTATTGAAGCTGATTTGTATGGCAATTGGTAAACGTTGTAGCCCTGAAAAGTATATCCTTTGTTTGCATATTTTTCAGTGTTTGCTACAGCATTAACATCTTCACCCCAGTCGAGAACTATTTTATTAGATAATTGTGCTACAGTAACTTTAGGTGCCGGTGGAGGGTTAGGTAAGACAAAAAAGTTATTGTAAGCAAACTGTGCAGTTTGATCATAAAATTTGACCAAGCTAATTGCGGACAGACGGTCAACGCCGGGAATTGCTCCCGCTACCATCTCTGCAACTACTACTTGTTGTGTATCTCCGGGGGCCATAGTAAATGGACCCGATGCCATTCCCTGCCTTCTATCTCCGGGAGGTAAAGCAACACCGTCCAACCAACCTGTGCCGGTAACCGGATCGCCTGAGAAAGCAAATTTAGTGGGAAGGTTGTTTATCGGATTAATAAAAGGCAATCCTGATAATCCATAATTTCCGTTAAAGAAATTATAGAATTGAGTCGAGCCTGTAATATCACCTTGCGGTGGATCGCCAAAATTTGCGTCTCCGTTAACAAAGAAGTACGCAGCGGTCATTGGCAAATTCTTTTTCCCATGAATATACTGGAAATGAAAAGGCGGAGCGATAACAATAGCCGAGTCTGTTGCTTCACCCGGAATAACAGGTCCCTGGAAAAAATCGAAACCATCTGCCGGAGGAGGAAGCGGCGCATATACTGCATCAGAAGCTTGACCATTATAAGTAAATTGTAAACTTAAAGTGGTATCGCATCCTACTAAGTCGTCACCGGCATACCCCAAATCAACGTCAGTCCAGTAAGACACAAACATACTATCTATTGGAGTCTGACCTTTGTTGATTATATCCCATTTCTTAAAATACATATTGCCAAGAGCGCCTTGCTGAGCATAAGCCCAGAAAGTTACATGTACTTCAATTCCTAACGGTTTTGCACCATAAAGACCATTTGTAAGGCTTCCATCTTGATCGTTCGCCACATAATAAACTGTTTGATCGGCTCCAGGTACACCCGGAATATCGGTTCCAGGTTCATATTTACCATCACCATTAACATCTGTAAATGGAGCGCCGAGGTCATTTGCAGTTCCGGCGGCTGGCCAGTTCGTCCAATCTGATTCATACTGCGCTCTAATTGCAGACGCAGACATACCTTCAACTGCAGCATCGCCGCTTAGGTCTACAGAAGGTCCTCCGGGATATACATCCGGGCGAACACGATAAATTGACCATCTCACATCTGAATTTGCCCCGGGTGCTCCCTGCCCATTGATAATTGGACCAGGTTCAAGACCCGAAATATAGGCTGATCCACCGACTCTAACTTGATTATCGCCTGGAACAAACCCTCCCCATAAAAAACCAGCAGTAAAAACGAAGTTTTTTCCGCTTCCTTTGGGATATTGTGCTCCTTCAAGATTTGAGTTCGGATTAAAATCACTAAAACCGTTATTTTGTTCAAGCGAATAGATATTATTTATATCTATAGCTGTAGTAGCTACTTGACCGCTAGTGGTTTTAGCTACCGTCCTGTTTTTTTCTTTTCCGTTGCCAATGGCGCTTGCGGCTGCCGGCAAGAGGAATAGAATACCTACGAGTACAATCAGTAAGTATTTCAATTTTTTATTAATCATTTTAAACTCCTATTTTTTTTTGAATTTTCTGCCAAATTTTCTTTTAGTATTCTAAGCGAATTCCAAGTCTAATTTGACGCGGAGTACCATATAAACCCGCATAATCAATATTAAAAGCCTGGTACAATTGTGCATATTGAGGACCATATTTTTGTACTTGTTTATAGCCGGTCAGATTTGGATCTGTTAAGTATCCATTACTTTCTGCGGAACCGGTATTTGAAAATACGTCTTGCACATTCTTGGTGTTGAAAAGGTTAATAACCTGAATAAAAATATTAGCCGATAGTTGCCCGGGTAACTCGACTGTTTTATCCAAGCGAAGGTCCACTTCAAAATTAGAAGGAGTAACAGAAGAATTGAGAGCTTCTATTGCAGTTCTGTTTCTAGTATCCACACCAGCTTGTACTGTAGTAGGACTGCTGGTTCCAGGACTAAGTATAGTACCCAACGTATAAGGATGTCCGGTACTAAACGTCATCAGCAAGGAAGCTCCGAATTGATGAAGAATATCAGGACCATCATCTTTTCCGTATCTGTAATCTATATTTAAGTGTCCGCTAAATGCATGGTTAAAGGAAAGCGGAACTATAAAGTTAGGAATAAAAACATAGCTTGGATTTACAGGTGCGCCGAATTCACCTGCGTTTGAATATGGGTTATCTCCGGTTCCCTTAGCATCTTGATACGATACAGAACCATTAACCATAAATCTTTCGGTTCTTCTCATGTCGAAAGATATTTCAATTCCCTGTGTGGTAGCATAATCTCCATTTGTAAGAATTGAATATGGTCTCCAACCAGTGCTCTGATCAACATTTTGAGTTCCAAAAACTACCTGATTTGATATGTCTTTATAGTATGCGGTTATATCGAAGGATGCGAACGATGCAATTTGCTGAGTAAAACCGAGTTCATACTGAGTTGTTCTTGTTGGTCTTACATTCATACCGACAGGAGTCGCAATGAAGAAACCGTTATTAGGATTTAACCAATAGCCCAACTGATACGGACCTTGATACAAGTCGTTCAGAGTTGGCTGCTGAACAAATTTTCCATATTGAGCATGGAAAACGGTTTGATCTGTAATTGGGAAAGAGAAGCCAAGCCTTGGACTTAGTGCACTAAATGATGGCACATTTACAAAATTTGCTGCGTTAGTAACATTGCCAGAGCTTGCGTCAAAAACATTACCCGGATAAGCTGGGTTGACAAATGCTTGATTATCTGTATTTATATAATCATACCTTAAGCCGGCATTTACTATTAAATTTTTATATTCCATTCTATCTTCTATATAAGCGCCAGCAAATACAGGTCTATGTGGAGCAATTTGACCGGTTGTATAATTGGTAGAACCGGTATAAGAATTACCTAAAACATCATATCCGTAATTATTTACACCGCGTTTAATTAAAAGCTGTTGTTCTGTTAAGTTCGTAGAAGCCATCGTTCCAGCGAGATTTGTAAGAACACCAGTGGGAGTATAATTACTGAAGGTCATAAGCTGTAGTTCACCGCCGACCTTAATTGAATTTTCTTTATTTAATTCGTCCGATAATGATGCGTTTAAATTTAAGTTTGTATTTTTATATTTATTAAAATTTACTATTGATGCATTTGGATCAGCTCCTACAAGAGGTGTGTTTGGAGCGGCAAAACCAAACGTAGAAAACAATTGATATGGCAGGGGAACGGTATAGCGGCCATATTGTTGGTCTCTTGGTCTGCGATACCAGGGAACTCCTGCCGCAGTATTTGCAACACTATCACCATAAGCCCAAAAGTTATTGCCTAATTGTGGATCATAAGTGCTTCCCTGGTTGAAAATATAACTTGCATTAGCTTCTACATAAGCTTTGGAACTAAGAATTTGGGTTACTTTTATTCCAAAGTCTCCGTTGTATGTATCTCTAATAGGTAAACGGTTATTGTCAAACATAGTATAAATGCCGCCACCTACGCGCTGTCTAGCAAAAGTATAAGCACCAAGCAGACGAACGAGTGTAGGGTTGTAGTCAAATGTAAGAGTAGCTACACCACTGTATTGATCTGTTCTATTTCCCGGAACTGGACCGCCGGGCATTTGAAGTAAAACATTGCTGTCTTGAGGGGTTACTTTATCACTAACGAGTCCAAAATTAAATCCGTTAACTTGCTGTGGATTTGCATCCGTTTGTGACAAATTATCAAATAAACCAAAAAACTTAATATGATCTCCAACTAATGGTCCGCTTAAAGAAGCGGTAACATCGTTGTATCCATAAGAATAAGCGCCGAGATTTTGAACTCCATTATATCTGTTTTTACTGTTTTTAAAAGTCCAATTATCTGTTATGTATTGCAAACTCGCTTTAAGAGCGGGACCTCCGGATTTCAAATCTGTGCGGATAATACCGGCGTTAGCTCCGCCAAATTCTGCTGTATAACCGCCAGCTTGAACCTGAATTTCTTCAAGTGCATCTTGCGGGATTGTAACCTGACGGGATGCGCCACGTCCGAAAGCAGCACCCAAGCCTGTTGAGGCTGCATTCGTAATATTGCTGCCTTCCAAATAATATCCTACTTCATCCTGCCTGCCGCCTCTTATATATATAGATCCGTTTTGCAGTGTAACACCAGGAGTAAGGGCAATTATATTATCAACACCTCTAACTGGAAGAGCATCAATTTCAGCGTTGGTGGTAGTACGAATTGCGTTTGTATTACTTTTGTTAACCAAAGGTCTTTGAGCAACAATTTCAACTTCTCCTACTGAAACTCCAGAAGCAGGAAGTTGAAAATTTAATTCTGTAGCTAAATCAGAATTTACTCGAACATTCGAAACGGTAACAGTCTTATAGCCCAAGTATGTGGCTTTTACTGTGTAGACTGCCGCATTAAGATTGTTAACGACATAATCTCCGTTAACATCAGTGGCGGCACCAAACGAAGTACCAACTACAATTACGTTGGCTCCGATTAGAGGTTCGCCTGTTTGGAGATCTGTGACTTTACCTTTGATCCTTCCCGTTGTACCAGCCAATAATAAAGTTGGAATTAACAACAGGAAAAAAACGACGGTAATCTTTTGCTTCATATCGCTTCTCCTTATATGGATTGTTTTGTTACTGATTGATTATTTAATTGTAACTAATGGGCAAAAAAATAGAAAGTTAAACGATAAACGGTGTCATCAACAAGTAAATGTTTGTAAAAACTTGTCATGACAACTTTATTTTTAATTCAAATAACAAGAGTAGTTGACTCAAAGTTATTCTTTTTTATGATAAACGGTTTTTGCTCATTAATTATAAAAATACCGATTTTTAGCTTAAACATAATACTATTTAACTTTGAAAAGTTGATAGCATCAAGTGATATTATCCGATTATTTTATATCCAATTCCGTGTACGGTTAAAATTGTTTTAGGACGGTCAGGGTTTTCTTCGACTTTTTGGCGAAGTTTAACAATAAAATTATCAACAGTTCTCGTTGTAGGATTTTCATCAAAACCCCAAACAACTCTTAAAATTTCGTCTCTACTTACCGTATAATTTTTTTTGGACCATAGTAAATTTAGAATTTCAAATTCTTTGTAAGACATTTGAACCGAGCCTTCATCGCTGAAAGCATTGTATGATGCAAAGTTCACAATAAGCTTTCCAATTTTGATATCTTTGTTGCTTTTTTCATTTGGTTGAATAGCGTTTTCCCTGCGACGTAGTATCGCTTTAATTCGCGCGATTAGCTCTCTTACGCTAAAAGGTTTCGTTACATAATCGTCAGCGCCAAGCTCAAGCCCTAATACCCTGTCAAGCTCTTCGCCTCTTGCAGTTAATAAAATAATCGGCGTATCATTTCCTTTTTTTCTAACTGTCTTGCAAATTTCAAAACCGGAAATATTCGGAAGCATTACATCCAGAATTATTAAATCATAGTTGTTATCTAAAATTTTTTTTAGTCCGGATTCACCTTCACGGGCGGTTTCAACTTTATAGCCTTCAAGTTCGAAATTATCTTTTAATCCAACTACCATATTTGGTTCGTCTTCAACAATTAATATAACCGGCATTTTAGCTCCTTAACTTATTTAAAATATTCTGTATCATAAAATAATAATTATCTCTGTTTGTTAGTATAGAAGAACTAATATTAAATTTTTCATGCGACATATTGTTTGAACATTAAAGTAAAGGAACTACCTTTTCTTTCGCTGCTTTCAACTTCAACTTTTCCTTGATGAGCATCCATAATACTTTTAACAATTGTCAGCCCCAAACCGGTGCCTTTTGCATCCTGGGCTAAGCCTCCTTGTACTCTATAAAATTTATCAAATATTTTTTTCTGATTAACAGCAGATATTCCTATTCCGGAATCTATAACTTTTATGTACGCAAAATCCTTTTCGAAACCAGTCTTAATTATAATTTCCTTTTTGTCTTTGCTGTATTTCATCGCATTATCTAAAAGATTGATAATCACTTCAATTACCGCTTCCTTATCAACTCGAACATCAGGTATATTTCCACCGGGTTCAAAAATAATATTAAAATTATTATTTTCAATTTGATAGCCATAAGCTTGAAGAACATTTTCAACAATTAAATTTAAATTTTCAGAGTTAAAATTATATTTTTTTCTATTTTCCTCAATGGCATAGAAACTTAATATTTTGTCCACGATCCGGCTTAGGCGATTACTTTCATCATTAATAATTTTGAAATATTCTTTTTCTTTTTCCCGATCTTTCACTCTGCCCATAACAAGTGTTTCGGAAAAAAGATTTATTAATGAAAGCGGCGTACGCAGCTCATGCGAAACGTTTGCAATAAAATTGGATTGCTGATTTGCAAGCTCTGTTTCTTTTTTGAAGTTTCTTAGCACAAACCAAAGCCCGATGATTAAAAAGATATTGATAAGAAAAATTATGATTATGTTCCTGATCGATCTCTCTCTTACCAAACCGGAAATTGTTGCCCCTTTTAACATTATATTAACAGAATAGCCTGGCAATAAGGTAATGACGGTATGCTGTTCAATCTCGGTGGAATAATTTTCCCCGGATGAAAAGATTTTTGTATTGTTTTTTCGATTCGAAACAGAGACAACAAACTCATTCCTCGTTATAGAATTTATTTTTGTTGACAGAATTTGTTTTATAAAGATTTCAGGGTCAACTAACAATCCGCAAATTTCACTTTTCCCTTCCGGTAATTCCAACAGGAAAATTACTAAAACATTATTCCCAATTTTGTCGTTCGTGACGGTTTCAATTTTCTTTGAACCGAAGTCATTCTGCCGTAATAAGCTTTTTATTTTATTTCCATTAGATACCAAAATTCTTTTAATGTTTTTTTGAAAAATATTTGACAATGTGTCTTGATAATTTGAAATAATCTCCGGTTGGCGGGAAATAGTTATGTCGGAAAGAATCAACATTTTGATCGATTGGTTTCGTAGAAGAAATTTTTTTACGGATTCTTGAAAATTAACGTCTTCAACATTTTGGGTTTCAACAACTAACAAATTCAGTTTTCTCGCCCAACTGGTTATATAGTCATTAACGTAGTCATTTATTGAGGCAAGTAAAGTATTTAGCTCACTACTATATATTTTTTCAATGTTTTTTTCACTTTGGTTTAGTGAGCTAATTTGATATATTGATAATATAATGGTTGGAACAAGAATTATTATTATTAAAAGCGAAATAATCTTTCTGTAAGGCTTATTCATTTCTAAAAAGATGCAATTTTTACTCCAATTAAAAATAATTTATCAAGGTTTCAATTTTTTAGATACTTATAAATGCTTTCATTGTCTTAAAAATTGAATCCTAATTTAGGTGGGCTATAAAAATTCCACTCTCTCTCCAAGAAATTAAAAATTATTATCAGCTCAATTCAATATATCTTTTTGGTTTAAGATAAATTTCGCAATTCCACAACTCCAAGTTTCTGAGAGTCGCGTAACATCACCTTATTAAAAAGTTCTGGCCAAACGTCATAAAAAATTACTTAAAAGTCAATATTTTTATGACTTTATATTTAAATTTTTAACAATGTAATATTTTTGTTTACAAATTAAGCTTAATAAATTACAGTTCTTTAACGATTAAAGGCAATATTTTAATGCCAAAGCTCATAAAATGAGAAAAAATTCTTTAGATCAAATTTAAAGTTTTTTTGCTTCTGGAGTAATTTTGGCATTTTCAATCATTACCGGATAGGAATAGCCCGCGCCAAAATCTTTATTGATGGCTACTTTGCCTTCAACGGTTATAACATCGCCTACTTGAACTGTTTCTTTGCTTGTAATTAAAAGATCAAAATTATCGCCGGAAGCAGTACCGTCCTGAATGTGTATCCAATTGCGATCAAGAATGTTTGGATTAAATTTTACAACTTTTCCTTTTACTCTTATCGTCTTTCCGGCAAGTGATTGTTCTTGAGAAAAAACTTCAGCTATGGTTTTACCTCCCTTTAACGGAGAAATTGAAATTTGTTCTTTCGGAATATTTAACGCTTGAGAATGAGCCGCTGTTACAGGATTGTTAGAAGGTTCTTTAGATATGCTTTGAACAAAAAATATTGAATCGAATGTCCTGTTCAAAGTATTGCTATGGAAATTTTTCATTTCCATACCTTGTGAATAATAAACTATCTCGCCTTTATTAACTTGTGTTTGCGGAGCTGCAATCCAATATTGATTTCCGTTTTCGTCAACTTGAAGATAGGTGTAGCCCGCTGCATCCATGTTGTCTAATACTTTTACTGCATGGGTGCCGGCAGGGAGGTTTTGCATCGGCTGATTATCATTTTTCTTTGAACATGATGTTAAACCAAATAAACCTAAAACTGCTATTACTAAAAATATACGTTGCATAAGAATTACCATTAAAGTTGTATAATTATTCTAATTTATATAAACAAATATATCAAAGGCAGATACAATCTCCGAATGTATGAAATTTGTTTTTTTTCTGTTTAAATCTTTGTTTTTTATGTCAAGATATTTTTATGATAAATTTCATTGCGTTTCATTCAAAACCTGCCGGTAGGCAAGGTTCAACATTAATAATTCAAAATTGCGGCTTGCCGCGCTATGGGGTGGGATGTTATATGAAATTTTATTTTGGATAGATATGATTTAAATTTATAACCAAGTTATTTTATTAAAACTGATTTCTCTTTATAAATAATATTAATTTTTATGAATGATTTTTATTTTTGGATAAGTCATTACGGTTACTTCGGAATCTTTTCTCTTTTAGTTTTTGGAATTATTGGACTTCCAATTCCGGATGAAACATTGCTGACTCTATCAGGCTATCTAATTTACAAAGGACATCTCCACCTTCTTCCGACATTTATTGCAGCTTACCTTGGTAGCGTCTGCGGCATTTCAATTAGCTTTGCGATTGGGAGCACCTTTGGACATCATTTTATAATTAAATACGGAAGGTTCGTTCACATAACCGAAGAGAGATTAAAAGTTGCTCATAACTGGTTTGAAAAAATCGGCAGATGGACCTTGTTGGTGGGATATTTTATCCCCGGGGTTAGGCATATAATTGCAATTATTGCGGGAACTTCTGAATTGTCAATGTGGGAATTTGCAATTTTTGCATACAGCGGCGCTTTAATTTGGACAACTACTTTTTTATCAATCGGCTATTTCTTTGGCAATCATTGGAAAAAAATTCTCCCAGTCTTTGAACATCATGTGACTACGGCTTCAATTGTTGCTGCCGCATTATTGATTGTTTTTTTCATAATGAAAAATCTTTGGAAGAAAAGGAAGAAGAAGACAGAAGATAGGAGCCAGAAGTCAGAATAATAGATTCATCACCCACCTGCTCTTAACACTAGTGTAACTTAATTACTGATATTACGCAAAGGGTTATTATTACCTAATGAGAAACCTCCGAGGTTTTCCTTAACCTCGGAGGTTTAAACTCTACTACCATTATATTTGAAATTGTTTGCGTAACATGGGTTAATTACTCGCCTTAAGAAGTAACCCCTCTTTGGAATTATATTTTTGCCGTTTAACTCTTTGCCTGCTTGCCGCTCTATGAATTTCCGTTCTCGTTGCTTACCAAATACCTCTTAATTTTTTGGGTTGTCGTTTTTTCAAATTCAACCTGGCGGATATAAAATTTCTTTATCTGCTTAAAGACCGGAAGTTCTTTGTTTACATCTTTAATTACTTGTGCGATTGTTTGCTGAACTAAATCCTCGGTTATCGGGATATTATTATTTTCAGAATATTCAATGAATGCTTCCGCATCGGTTACAAGCTGTACTGCAATAATCTCATCGTGCTTCGGATCCTTTTCACCGTAAACTAAAGATTCCAGGACATAAGGGCTTCGATTCAAAATATCTTCTATCTCTTCGGGAAAAACATTTTCACCGTTTTTTGCAATGATTACATTTTTCTTTCTACCGCTGATATGAAGAAATCCGTCCTTTTCAATAAATCCCACGTCACCTGTCTTAAACCAGCCTTCTTGAAACGAATCTTCGGTAAGCTTTTCATTTTTATAATATCCGAGCATTACGTTCGGAGCTTTTGCGAAAATTTCACCTACGCCTTTCGAGTCGGCATTAACAATTTTTAATTGAACTCCGGGAAGTGGGAGCCCGGCAGCATCATCTTTAAAATTATTTAACCTGTTCAGAGTTAATATCGGAGAGGTCTCTGTCAAGCCATATCCTTGCAAAAAATTAAATCCGAATTCGCGCAAACCTTTCGCCACTTTTGGATCAGGTGCAGCGCCGCCTGCAATAAAAATTCTAATAGACCCACCGAATTTTTCATGCAGTTCCTTAAATACAATTCTCTTAAAACTTTTCCAACCAACTTTTTCGACTACATCCGTAATCTTTATCAAGGGCTTTATAATTTTCGACTTCGTTTTATCTTCATTTATCGTTTTATATATCCTCTTGAACATCTTATCAAACAGCAGCGGGACGCCCAACAGGATTGTCGCCTTTACTTTTTGAAGATCCTCTACTACGGTTTTTAGCGACTGCGCATAGTGAACCGAAGAGCCGCAATATATCGGACACAAAAATCCACAAGTACATTCATAAGTATGATGCATCGGCAGCACCGATAAAAATCTATCTTCAGGATAAATAAATAGCATGCTTACCATGTTAGTCAAATTTGATTTCAAATTTCCCTGGCTAAGCATTACTCCCTTTGCCCTTCCAAGTGAGCCGGAAGTAAAAATTATCTCCGCAACATCACCGGCATTAATTTTCGGAAGCTCCGCAATATCAGACGGCTTATTTGAATTTATCATTTCTGCCATCGATAAAAATCCATCTTTCGGCGAAAGCAAATCCATACTGATAAAGTGCTTCAACTTTTTTGTCAAATGCATTTTTTCTCTCATCATCGAATCGAACGAGCCGGAAAAAACTATTACTTCTGCATCTGATTCATGTATAATATTTAAGATCTCATTGCTGGTAAGATTTTTATCGATAGGTACGATAACATGATTAAACGTCATTGCGGTCAAGTACGTTATGCCCCATTGAACCCTGTTCTCACCTATGACGGCAACATGGGTCCTTTCTTTTAGTCCAAGTTGTTTTAATGCACTGCCGAATCTTAAAACATTATCGAGAAGTTCGACATAGGTTAATTTTGAGATTGGTGTTGCTGCAATATCTTCAAGGGCAATTTTGTTCCGATATTTCTCTGCAGATTTTATAAGCATATCCTGAACTGAAATTATTTCAGGAACTTCGAATAGTTGGTTCTTATCTTTCATTTTCTTTCCCGGTTAAATCTTTGCCGAAAATTAAAGATACTTTTCTTTACTTAAAAGAAATATATTTCAGCAGGGACAGGCTTTCAAACTTGCCCCGTTTACCCAGCCGAAGGCTGGGGCAAAAATCGGTTGCCGAAAGGAAGGGTTCCACGGCATAGACATAAGCTTTTCCTTACATAATCTTCAATATTTACGGATTGAATTGATACGTATAATTAAAACCCTTAATCCAACCGTAAGCAATGCCTAAAATTACACATGATGATAAAGCAATTTTAGCAGGAGTATAATTAGTTCCTGCATAATATGTACTATTGCCCACTGTATTAAAATTAAGTGGAGTAAATCTTATAGCAATTACTCCGGCAATAATCCCGAATATTGTTCCTCCAATGAATCCCGAGATTACCCCCAGCCAATGATTTTTATAACTAATATTCTTAATATCATTTATTGATGTAACATCTTTCAGAGTAATTGTTTTTGTAAATGAAAACTCTATTGAATCCCGATTTCCTCTTAACTGTTCTGCCTGGTAGCTTTCACCATCATTTAATACAATTAAAGCAGTTGTATGACTTTGATTTGTGTAGTTTATTCCTTTGGTATCTGATAACGCAATCTTCTTTATCCCGGATTTAATTTCTTCTTTAGGTGAATAAAGAGTATCATTTACTATTGCTGCACCATTACTAATAAAAAAGGAACTATCGTTTGATAACGTAACTTTAACAGCCTTTTCATTTGCCGACTTGTTAAAGTCTTCATAAAATTTATCTTTTGAAGAGAAATCACTAATTTTATAAGTAGGTGAACAGCCTATTAAAATTAATGAGAATGCCACTATATAAAAATAAAATATTTTCATAATAATAACTCCAAGCCGGAGCCTGCCAGTATAATGGCAGACCAGGGCTTAGATAGTCACGACAACTTATGGGCTGAATTGATAAGTATATTTATACCCAATCAATGCACCAGTAATTGGTCCTAAGATTATTCCTAAAGTAGCACCAATTATCACTGGAGTGCCAATGGGAATTGCAAAGCCAGCACCAATAATTTGAACTAAACTTCCTCCAGCTATGCCTAAACAAAAACCTAAACCTAAATTTCTAATACTTCCGATTGAATGATTTTTATAACTAATTTTCTGAATATTATTTATTGATGTAACTTTATTTTGCGTAATTACTTCATTATTAAACGCAAATTCTATTGAATCCTTTCCCATTTTAATTTCTTTTGCTCTATAACTTTCGCCATTCTTTAATAAAATTGATGCGGATTTATAATCGTTAC
>JAKBMG010000202.1 GCA_021831685.1 Bacteroidota bacterium
CCATTTAAATGAAGGGCATGCAGCTTTTGCCGTACTTGAAAGAGCGCATGATTTTATGGAAAAAACTGGACAGCCATTTAATGTTGCTCTTAATGCTACACGTGCCGGAAATCTTTTTACAACTCATACTGCTGTTGCTGCCGGTTTTGATGTCTTTCCTCCTTACCTTATTGAACAATATTTTGGTTCTTATGCTGTTAATAAACTTGGAATTAAGTTAGAAGAATTACTCGCTTTGGGAAGACAAAATCCAGACAATCCTTCTGAAAATTTTAATATGGCTTATTTAGCTATAAAGGGCAGCGGCGCTGTGAACGGCGTTAGCCGTCTACACGGAAAAGTCAGCAGACATATATTTACATCTTTATTCCCTAAATGGCCTGAAAATGAAATACCTGTCCAGCACATTACAAACGGAGTTCACATGTCAAGTTGGGACTCACAGGCTGCCGATGATTTATGGACGGAATCCTGCGGTAAAGACCGCTGGCGCGGAGCTTTCAAAATGCATGAACATAATATCCGGCAAGTATCCGATGAAAGACTTTGGGAAATGCGTAATTCATCAAGTGTATCTCTTGTAAAATATGTTCGCGAAAGGGTAACGCGGCAGCTAATTGCTCAGGGTACTCCGGCTGAAGATGCAGGCAGTGTAAACCGGTTTTTTGATCCAAATACTTTAACTATTGGATTTGCACGTCGCTTTGCAACTTATAAAAGACCGAATCTTCTTCTGCATGATCCTGAAAGACTTCTTAGAATTTTAACAAATCCTAAACGTCCGGTTCAGCTTATTATTGCGGGTAAAGCTCACCCGGCTGATAAGGCTGGTCAGGACTTAATCCAACAATGGATAAATTTCATCCGTTATACTGAAGCAAAAAATTATGTAATATTCCTTTGCGATTATGATATGCATCTAACAGAACATTTGGTACAGGGCGTGGATGTATGGTTAAATACTCCAAGAAGGCCATGGGAGGCTTGCGGAACAAGCGGTATGAAAGTACTCGTCAACGGGGGAATAAATATATCCGAGTTAGATGGCTGGTGGGAAGAAGCCTATACACCTGAAGTAGGATGGGCTTTAGGAGACGGTCTGGAACATGGAGACGATCCTAATGTTGACATTGCAGAAGCCGAAGCTCTTTATAATTTACTTGAAAATGAAGTTGTACCCGAATTTTATACCCGTAACGAAAAAGGAATCCCGGCTGCATGGGTTGCACGCATGCGCGAAAGTATGGCGCGTTTGACTCCTCAATTTTCAGCTAACCGTGCAGTACGGGAATATACAGAGCAACATTATATTCCTGCCGCCGAATTTTACAGTAATCGATCTGCAAATAAAGGGGAAAGCGGAAAGAAAATTGAGGATTGGAAGAAAAATCTAAAACAGAAATGGGAGGCGTTGCGCTTTGTCGACTTAAAGATTGAAAGTAACAAAGAGCATCATATTTTTGAAATTCAAGTTTATCTTGACGAAATTGACCGGCATGAAGTAAAAGTTGAACTATTTGCCGACCAAGTAAATGGACATAAACAAGTCCGTCATGAAATGAAATATATGCATAAATTAGATAGTGCAATTAATATCTATGTCTATAGCGCAACTATTTCTGCGTTTCGACCCGCAGAGGATTATACCGCAAGAATAATTCCGTATTTTCCGGGTGTAAATGTTCCTCTGGAAACTTCTCAAATACTTTGGCAAAAATAATTTATTAAAGTCTTTGAGAATTAGCTAATTTGTCATTCCAAGTTTCCGGCAATATTTTTGCCATAATTTACCAGAAGGATGACTACTCTTGTCATTTAGAACCAGGCTTTAGCCGGGTAGAATTCTTTTATGGATTTTATATTTTTCTCTTCGTCCGAAATTACGATTGAGAGAAAAATTTATTTCGCAGATGCTCTATTTATCAAAAATAATATTTTAGGAAAGAGAATGCCACACGATCATAATCATTCAACGGAGTTAGGCGGCGGTAGATTGTTAATAACTATGCTGCTTAATTTTTTCATTACGATAATTGAAATTATCGGAGGAATGTTATCCGGAAGCTTATCATTACTATCAGACGCATTCCATAATTTTAGCGACGGTGTTGCCTTAATTATAAGTTATATAGCAATGAAATTGAGTAAAAAGCCGCGTTCATTAAAATATACTTTCGGCTTGAAGAGGGCTGAGATTTTAGCTGCAATAATCAACTCAAGTGCGCTTATAATCATAAGTTTCTTCCTAATTAAAGAAGCTTTCGATAGACTATATAGTTCGTCGAAAATTGATGGCTCTTTAATGTTGATTGTAGCTTCTGTGGGATTGGGTGCAAATGTTATCGGGACAGTTCTTCTCAAGAAAGGTTCAGATAAAAACATGAATCTTAAAGCTGCTTATCTTCACCTGCTAAGTGATGCCATCTCGAGTTTTGCAGTTATAATTGGCGCGGTTTTTATTATTTATCTTAATGTATATTGGCTCGATCCCGTATTAACAATATTGATTTCCTTGTATATTCTAAAGGAAGCCTATGCAATTGTTAAGGCAGCTCTTGACATAATAATGATGTCTTCTCCGGCAGAAATAGATGTGCAATATTTAAGTGAGTTAGTAGGATTAATACCCGGAGTAAAAAATATTCATCATGTTCATCTGTGGAAATTAAACGATACAGACACGCATTTTGAAGCTCACGTGGAAACAGATAATATCCTTATCGGTGACACCAAAGTTATCCAGGATCGAATTAAAGAATTGCTTCATGAGAAATTCGAAATCAATCATACTACTCTTCAGTTTGAGTGCAATAACTGTGCAGTAAAAGAATTGATTTGATTATTCTTATTCAAAGTAGATACTATAAAAAATGAATCAAGGGGAAACGAGTTGAGCTTTATCAAGGTGAACTTTTGCTATTTTATTAAATATCATTTATATTTCGTGTATTAACGAAATGTAGTTATATGACAATGTCTATAAAAGAAAATACGAAACTCTTTAAGGCTCTTTCCGATCCGAACAGGCTTAGAATATTGAAGATGCTGCAAACAAAATCTCTGTGCGTATGTGAAATTACAGATGTACTTAAATTGGCTACCTCAACAGTTTCAAAACATCTGAGTATATTACGTGATGTCGGGTTTATTTTAGAAGAAAAGGACGGTAAATGGGTAAATTATATGATAAATCCTCGTCCTTCAGATAAGAGAATTTCATCTGTTTTGTCCACACTTGATTTTTGGATATCGGATGACAACGTAATTATTTCCGATAAACAGAAAATTCAAAAGATTGAT
>JAKBMG010000153.1 GCA_021831685.1 Bacteroidota bacterium
GATAGCCCATAGTAAAATCTCTGAGGTTTGAATGGTACTAAAAAAATGTTGTAATGAATTGTGATTATCAAATTGCGCCACAATTTATTATTACTCATGTTACGCAGACAATTTCAAATATAAAGGAAGTGAAATGCAAAACCTCCGAGGTTTAGGAAAACCTCGGAGGTTTCTCACTATGTAGTAATAACCTTTTGCGTAAGGTGACTTATTATATAAAAAAAGCCCCAGAGGGGCGAAACATTAGCAGACAATATCATATTCAAATTAATATTTGTATGCAAACAAGAATTTATATCATTACAAAAACGGCATTTGAGAAACCGATGAATCGGTTAAAAGGTATTCTTTTCATTTCTTTTCCCCACGAATAAAATTCGTGGGCTGTCTTATGCCTTTTAATTGATTTCCTTCTAATGATCACAATTTATTTTGGGTTTAATGCAATAATTGATTTAGAGATTATCCGGCACCTGCCTCCGGCCGTCCGGCTTACCTACTGACAGGCAGGTTCGACGGAATGGGACTATAAACTCACATTTATTTTTGATATTAAGTTAACGCCTACGCGTAAGGATGTTATATGGAATTTTATTTTGGACGGGAATGTAAATTATGATGTCTACGCCACACTGCTCTTATTAAGTTTGGAATTCTGTGATTGTTAATATATTTTTAAGCCGATTTTATAAAATTATTTACAGGCGCGTTCGTCTAGTGGCTTAGGACGCCGCCCTCTCAAGGCGGAGACCACGGGTTCGAATCCCGTACGCGCTACTTTCCTATCTTCACCACTACTTATCAGAATAATTTTAGATCTAATTACTGAAAGTCAAGAAAATCAGAAATTATTACAGAGGGATTTCTTTGAGTGGATCCCATACGCACTACCAAGTATAATTATCAAATCTCTAAAAGTAAATTGTCTTATAGAATGAAATTGCAAATTGGGTTAAGACACAAAATTTATTTGGAATTTACAAGCTCTTATTTGTAATTTTATTTTATGAAAAGATTTGAGAAGCATATTTTTGTCTGTGAAAATAAAAGACATGATGGTCATCCACGGGGTTGCTGCTTTGACAAAGGAAGCCCAGCGGTTCGAGAAAAATTCAAAACGAGATTGAAGGAATTAGGCCTGAATTCAGATATAAGAGCAAATGTATCCGGCTGTCTGGATGCTTGCGAATTTGGGATCACTGTTGTTGTTTATCCGGAACAAACATGGTACGGTGGAGTAACAATAAACGATGTCGAAGAAATTATTCAAAGTCATATTATAAATAATATACCAGTTGATAGATTATTAATTAAAGATAAAAGATTTCATAAAGATGGCATCAAAGTCTGAAATTGTACACGCAAAAAAAATCTTCTCTATTCTCAAAAAGGAATATCCCTCGGTTAAACCTGCATTGAATTACACTAATGCTTTCGAGCTTTTAATTGCAACTATCCTGTCTGCCCAATGCACAGATGCGAGAGTAAATATTGTCGGGGAGTCTTTATTTAAAAAATATAGAACTCCGGAAGATTTTTTTAAGGTAACAAATGAAGAATTGGAAAAAGATATTCGCTCGACAGGTTTTTATCATCAAAAAGCAAAAAGCATAAAGGAGTGTTCAAAAATTCTAGTTGAAAAATACAGCGGGCAAGTTCCTGCTGATTTTGATGCACTGACAAATCTTCCCGGAGTAGGAAGAAAGACAGCCTCGGTTGTTGCCGGCAATGCTTTTGGAATTCCTGCCATAGCAGTAGATACTCATGTAAAAAGACTTTCAAATATTTTAGGATTTATTCACTCCGATAATCCTGAGAAAATCGAAATGAAATTAAAAGAGCTTCTTCCCGAAGGCGATTGGATAAACTCATCTCATTACCTTGCTGCACATGGAAGGAAAGTCTGTATAGCAAGAAGACCACATTGCCTTCAGTGTGTTCTTGCAGATGAATGCCCAAGTTTTAATCCAGAATCAAAATAAAATTTATAAAGGCAAAAATGGAAAATCATTCAAGAGACAGAGAATATTGCTTGAACCTGCTTAAAGAGTTTACGAAATCAGACGCTCTGCTTAAACACGCATTAGCAGTAGAGACTTGTGTTAAAGCCTACACTAAGAAATTTAATGAAGATGAATTATACTGGGGAAATGTGGCATTACTTCACGACTTTGATTACGAAGCATTTCCTACTGCAGAAGAGCATCCTTTTAAGGGGTCGGAGATTCTCAAAGAAAAAGGATTCGACGATAATTTTCGAAACGCAATTTTATCTCATGCAAATTATAGCGGCATTCCACGGGATACTTTGCTCGCTAAAACCTTATTTGCTTGTGATGAACTCGCCGGATTTATTACCGCTGTAACTTACGTCCGTCCGAATAAAACAGTCGACGAAGTTGAAGTGAAATCCGTTAAAAAGAAGATGAAAGATAAAGCCTTTGCCCGAAGTGTAAGTAGGGAAGATATAATTAACGGAGCCGAAGCATTAGGAGTCCCATTGGATGAACACATTGAGTTTTGTATAAATGCAATGAAATTAAACAAAAAGGAATTGGGCTTATAATGACCGGAGACTTTGTAAACGACTTTACTTTACGAGACCAAAATGGGAAAGAATTTAATCTTTACAGAAATCTTGAAGGCAATAAAATTTAATTTTAAATTTGCTTAGATGACTTGACATTGTATATTCAGCTTAGCTAAATTTCGCCTAAAATTTAGGAGTTTTAATAAAGAGATTTGCTACAATGGAAAAGAAGCTGCTTTTAGTGCGGCTTAAGTGATTTTTAATTTCTGAAATAATTTTTTTTGATTAAATGAATAGCAAAATCTCATTATTACTACTTTTGATGTTTTCACTTCCGGTATTCCCGCAAAGTAACTTCAAAGTATTATCTTCGGATTTCAGATCTATAGTTATCGAATATACTCCAAGTTATTCAGATACCTCTGTTATTACAATCAAAAACCAGAAATTTATTAAGGTTAGCGTTAGCGGCGGGTATGTTTCAAAATCTGAACAATGGGGAGTGCCGGCAGTTCCGGAAGTAAATCTAAATATCGGCGTACCTGCTGAAGTTGGAAATACAATTCAAATTATTAGTAGTTCATTCCAAACTCTGAATGGAGACATTGCTCCAAAGCCAAAATTTACAAAGAATGGCAAGCTAAATAATTATGAATATGTTATTTCAAATGATTACTATAATTACAAGCCTAATCCTGAAGTTATTTCTTTTGGGAAATATGGGATAATGCGAGGAATTCCGAGTCAAAGTTTTGTCCTTTATCCGGTTTCTTTTGATCCCTCAAGCAATAGCATCAAGCTTTATACGAAAATTGTTTTCCAAATTAATTATTCGAATCAACAGGTGATAGCAAGTAAACCCGCGGGAAATTTTCTAAACGGAGTCTTGATAAATTTTAATGTAGCTAAATTTTGGATAAAGCCTCAGACAAAGAACCGCATGGCTAAAGGAATTATTAACAGCGTACTTTCGAATGGAACTTGGTACAGATTTGAAACACCCACCGAAGGAATTTATAAAATCACTAAGTCAATGCTTCCTTCGTTTGGAATAGATCCTAACACTGTTGACCCTCGCACAATAAAAATTTATAACAACGGCGGGAAAGCATTGCCTGAAGATCCTAATGCTGCCCGTCCTTCAGATTTGGTTGAGAACGCCATTCTTTACGTAGGTCAAGATAATGGGAAGTTCAACGACGGAGACTATATACTGTTTTATGGAAGAGGGACGGATTTTTGGGACTATGACTCCTCCACTCAGTCGATCATAAGATTTCATCATCCTTACTCGAATCAAAATTATTATTGGATAACATCCGGTGGTAGTAATGGTAAGCGTATTCAGTTGCAGCAAAGTTTGAATGTTTCAAACTACTATACTCAAACATCCACACAAGCTTTTAAAGATTTACAGCAAGATAAAATCAATATCGGCAAAACCGGAAGAGAATATATGGGAGATAACTTTTCGCCATTATTATTGATTACGTCAAGAACTTATATAAATAAGTTAGACGGCAGAATAGATAACACACCGATAAATTATAAAATTAGTTTTGTTAATTCATCATCTGAAACCGTCGGCCTCCAAGTTAATGATAATTCCACGCAGATTATAAATCAAAATTTAGTAGGTTGGGGAAGTTATGAATATTCCTATGGCGTCCCTTATGTTTTTACCGGGACATATAATGGCGTACTGCCGAGCAACCAAAGCGTATTGAAATTCATTTTTACTCCGACCACAGCACATTCGTTGGGCTATCTTTATTACTTTGAAATTTATTATCAGGGAATGCTTCAAGCTGCTAACGATAATCTTCTTTTCTTTTCAAAAGACACTTCATCCACAATTGAATATGATCTTTCCGGCTTTTCATCCAGCAATATTCAAGTATTTAACGTCTCCGATTTTGCAAATGTTAAATTGATTTCTAATGAAAACATAAGCGGCGGCGACTGCAAATTTCAAGCGCAAGAAACCTCCGGTCATGTATCAAAATATTTTGCTGTAGGTAATGGGAATTATATTACTCCGGTCAACCCTGTACAAATTTCAAATTCAAATATTCATTCAATTCAACCCGGCGCTAAATTTATAATTATTACGGATAAAACATTTGCCGATGCAGCTCAAAGATTGCAGTCATACAGAGAAAGCCAAGCCCCTGTGAAAATTTCGACTGATGTAGTGTATATGGACCAGATTTATAATGAATTTTCCTGCGGACAAGTTGATCCTACTGCGCTTAGAGATTTTATTAAATATGCTTATGATAACTGGCAGATAAAACCTCAATATGTTTTGTTCTTCGGTAAAGGTGATTACGATTGTAAAGATGTTGAAGGCTTCCATCAAAACTATGTTCCGACTTTTGAAAGTGTTGAATCTTTTGATCAAATATATTCATACAACACAGATGATTATTTTACAGAAGTTGATGGCAATGATCAGGTTATTGATTTGGCTTACGGAAGAATAACCGTTACTACTCCTACCGAAGCAAATGACATTGTTACTAAAATTATTCAATATGAAACCAACAGCGAAAAAGGTACCTGGCGTAATTTAATTACCCTTGTCTCAGACGATGGATGGGCAGATGCCACATACGAAGGCTCCGAGCATACAGCACCTAATGAATTGCTGGCTAACACAATAATCCCACCTTCATTTGATTTACAAAAATTATATATGGCTGCTTATCCTGTAGTTTTGACAAGCGTAGGGAAAACAATACCTGATGGGAACAAAGCTATTGACAATGCAATTAATAACGGCACTCTTATTCTAAATTATGTAGGGCACGGCAATGATCAACAGTGGGGACATGAGATATTTTTCGTTGAAAGCACTGATTTTCCACTGCTTCACAATAAGGATTATTTTTTCTTAACGGCGGCTACCTGCGATTTTGGTTATTATGATCGACCAAACATTCAAAGTGCAGCCGAAGCACTGCTTCTTATGTCAAATGCGGGGGCTATTGGCACCTTCTCATCGTCAAGAGCAGTTTATTCTTATGACAATCATCAATTAATGTATCAATTGTTTACCAACTTGCTACTAACTCCAAGAGATTCTTCTAATTTGCCAATCACTGTAGGCAAAGCAGTCTTTATGACAAAACAAACTTATAACGATGTTAACTCTCAAAAGTATGAAATTCTCGGGGATCCTACACTTAGACTTTTAATCCCGGAATATAACGCTTCCATCGACTCTATCGATGGGCAGAGTCTAACTACAAATGTTCAAATAAAAGCTTTAAGCCATGTACAAATTAATGGTGAGGTCAGAAAGCCGGATAATTCGCCCTGGACAGATTTTAATGGGCAGAGTATACTAACAATGTACGATTCTCAAAGACAAGTACTTCTTGCTGCAATTGGCAACTTTCCTGAAATTGTTCAGGGGGGAGTAATATTCAACGGAGCAGTTTCAGTAACAAACGGCAAATTCTCTGCAAATTTCGTAGTACCGAAAGACATATCATATGAAAATCAAAACGGCAAAGTACTTTTGTATTTCTACAATAGTACAAGTGACGGAATTGGATTTACTAAAAATATTATTGTCGGCGGGACAGATAGTACCGCGGTAAACAACAACATTGGTCCAAACATTCAAATCTTTTTTGACGATACAACTTATACTAATGCAGAATTAGTCAATCCAAATTCTACTTTAATCGTAAAACTATCCGACGGCAACGGTTTAAATACTACCGGAACAGGCGTAGGTCATAAGCTTGAAGGTATTTTGAACGACCAGGTAAATAATCCAATTGATTTTACAAATTATTTTACCGGAGATTTAAATGCAGGCGGGCGCTCGGGTGAAATAAATTATAAGTTGAATAACCTTGATCCTGGAAATTATAAACTTCAAGTTTCCGCATGGGATGTATTTAATAATTACTCGACTAAAACCACCAACTTTACAGTAGTCAACGGGCAAGGGCTTCAGATCCAGGATGTCTATAATTATCCCGATCCATTTGCAGGAAGTACTAATTTTACATTTCAACAAAATCTTAGCCAACCGTTGGACGTGACAATTAGAATTTATACCGTAGCCGGAAGATTAATTCGCCAGCTCGTACAAAATTATGTAAACGACAAATTTGTAAAAATATTTTGGGACGGAAGAGATCAAAACGGAGATGTGCTTGCAAACGGGACTTACTTCTATAAAATAATGGTTAAAACTGTTGACGGAAGTTACTCGAAAAGCGTTTTAGGCAAGATGGCTATTATTAGATAAGAGTCATAAAAAAGAGTGCTATAATTTTTATTTTTTAATACATGAATTAAAAATTTAATTTAACATACACAAGAAAATATATTATCGGAGGAAAACTTATATGAAAATGATTCTCAGGCTGTTGATGGTCGGCATGATATTTTTAATATTACAAAAGACAATGTTTGCTCAAGAAACTACTGCTGTACCATTTTTGCTTGTAGCTCCAGATTCAAGAGCTGGCGCAATGGGCGAGTCAGGCGCCGGTTTGGCAGATAACTCTGCTGCAATTTATTGGAACCCTGCCGGTATTGCTTTTACTAAAAACAATGAAGTAAGCATTACTCATAGTAAATGGCTACCCCAATTTAATTTGGATATTTTTTATGACTATCTGACTTATATGCAATATATGCCCGATTTAAACGGAAGTATTACTGCTAGTTTAACTTACATGAATTACGGACAATTTATTAGAACCGGTCCGGATTCTCCTACACCTATAGGAACTTTCACTTCCTTTGATGCGGCTATGACTGTTGGATATGCTACACAACTTTCAAGCGATTGGGGAGTGGGCGTTAACTTTAGAATAATTTACAGCCGGCTTTCAGACCAACCAACCGCAGAGGAACAAGGACGCGGTGTTGCTACTTCTGTTAGCTTCGACGTTGGCGGTATGTGGAGACCTGCGAAATTAGTCCTTCCCTTCATCAATACAGACATCGGTGGTAAACTTAGTATCGGGTTGAACCTTAGCAACCTTGGTCCAAAAATGTATTATATTGATCGTGCCCAAGCAGATCCTATACCTACTAATTTTAGATTAGGTTTTGCATATGAAGTATTTAAAGATGAATATAATTCTTTAGTGTACACTTTGGATTTCAACAAACTCTTAGTAAGTCAAATTTTAAATGCAGACAGTACCGTTACGACCCGCCAATTTTATCAGGCAATTTTTTCTTCATGGACAGATCAATCTCTTAGCAATGAATTTCAAACCATCCAAACCTCAACCGGAGTTGAATATTGGTATGGAAAACCGGGTGATTTTCTTTTTGCCATTAGAGCAGGTTTCTTTTATGAAGATCCAAATCACGGAAATCGTAAATTTATAACTTTCGGTGCCGGAATTAGGTATGATATTTATGGTTTCGATTTTAGTTACATCTCAACTTCAGTTTTCCCGGGAGGCGATGCTTCGCCACTTGCAAATACTTTAAGATTTACTCTTTCTGTTGGTTGGGGAGGTTCTGCAACTACATACAGGGGAATCCCGAGAGGTATCTAATATTTTATGCTTAAAAAATTATTCCTCCTTTCTGCAGTAATTTTTAGTTTGGGTAGGATTTCTGCCCAAACTTTTATTGGAAATCTTAATCCATTCCCAGAAAAAGCAGCAATTAAAATTACCGGAGCTCAGGATACTTTGAATATACTTGCCGTCATGGTTGAGTTTCAACCGGATAAAGATGCGGCAACCTCCGGTAATGGGAAGTTCGGGTCTATCTATTCTCAAAATTATGGGAATACTATTCTTGATCCATTGCCGCATGATATAAATTATTTTGAAGATCATCTTGAATTTGTTAAAAATTATTTTGAAAAAGTTTCAAATGGGAAACTAATTATAAAATATACCGTGCTACCGAATATAATTACAGTCTCACAGATGATGCGAAATTATTCTCCTTTATCTAATTCATCTGACTTCACTTCGCTTGCAAATTTTTCAAAAGAAGTTTGGAGCGATGCCGATTCAATGTATCCCGGATTTGATTTTAGCAAATATCAGCTTTTTACTATTTTCCATGCCGGGGTTGGGCGTGATATTACCTTGCCGGGAAGTCTTGGAACCGAAAGGGATTTACCTTCAATTTATCTTAGCCCCAAAGCTCTTCAAAATATATTTGGAAGTAATTTCAACGGATTTCCAGTTGACAAGAATTTATTTCTTATAAAAAATAGTTTAATAATGCCTGAAACTGAGAGCAGGGAAGAGTCAGTTCTAAATGGAAATGTTTTGTTCCAGGTTACTATCAACGGGTTGCTGGCTGCAAGTGTCGGAAGTTATCTTGGTCTCCCGGATTTATTTGACACCAAGACAGGGTTAAGTGCAATAGGAAGGTTTGGTTTGATGGATGGGCAATCAATCTTTGCATACAGCGGAGCTTTTCCTCCTGAACCGTCTGCCTGGGAAAAAATTTACTTAGGTTGGGCGACACCCGTTACAATAAATCCCGGAAACTTTAATATTAATTTAGCAACTCAAGTTTCTGCATTGCAGTCTGACACTACAATCCTTAAGGTGCCGATAAATTCAACCGAATATTTTCTCTTAGAAAACCGTCAGCGCGATGCAAACCATGATGGCGCAAGGATTACTTATGTCCTGGGGGGAAATACTTATACAAAAACATTTTATCATGATACTACCACCTTTATGAATTCCGAAACAGATTCTCTTACCGGTGTTATTACAGACGTTGATGAATTCGATTGGGCATTACCAGGACAGATTGACGATACTTCAAATTACGGCGGAGGAATTATAATTTGGCACATAGACGACAATGTTATTAACTCTAACCTTGCCTCTAATACTATAAATGCAGACCCAAATCATCGCGGGGTAAATTTGATAGAAGCGAGCGGAATTCCTGAGATCGGTCAAACATTTACAGACCTTCTGGGAAATACCATAATTGGTGAAGGGTCTTACCAGGATTACTGGTATGCTAATAATTCCGCGTTTTTTTATAAAAATATTTTTTCTAAAGATTCACGCCCCAACAGCAATACAAACTCCGGGGCTAATAGCTTGATAACTATTTCAAATTTTTCTGCTTCATCAGACAAAATGAGTTTCAATATTACTTATGGTGATTCTTTAATTAAGCCAATTTTTTCAAAACAACTGAACCTTTCATCCGGTCCGGATAATCTTAATGTTATTGAAAAGGACGGAGGACTAAATTTCAATCTGGTTTCTTTAGGAACTTTGAATATAGTTGACAGCTTAGGGAATATTGAAAAATCTATTCCGAATTTTTCATCTTACAAGACTGCATCAATGAATTTGAACGGTGTAGAATATATTTTCGGAACAAAAGATTCTTCGCTGAATGTTTATATGAATGACGGAACAAGCACGTACCTCGGGTCGGTTAATGTCGGAGACCTTGTTGCCAGTTCTCCAGTGATTTATCAACCAAGTTCCGGTGTTCAAGAAATTTTAGTCGGCACTTCTTACGGCAATTTGGAAATATATTCTTTTGGCTCTTTGCCAAATAATAATCCGGCATTAGTATCTGTAGACAGCACCGGGCGCAGATTTATTCAGGTTTCTCAAATTTGTACTGATAACAATTATTATACTTTTGGCGGGAAATTTATAGGTGCTTCTACTGCTAATTATCCCTCAAATGCTCCGACTTATATAATATATGATAATTACGGTAAATCATATTATGGGAAGTCAGGCAGGTTAATTCAATTAGCCTTAACAAAAGATGCAAATGCTAATGAAACTGAAATTGCTCTTTTAACAGGAAACGTGTTTGATATTGTGAGCAACGGAAAATTAATCCATGAATTTACTGTCGCTTCAACTGATTCAATTAAATCTTTTGCACTTTCAGAACCAAAACAGGACGGCGGAAATTACATAGTATTTACGAATGGAAATGAAATTGATGCAGTTAATTTACAAGGTTCAAGCGCTGATAATTTTCCCTTTGCAGATCCTCAAGTAATTGGTTTCACGGGGGCGCCAGTTTGCGCCGATTTTTATGGTGACGGTAAATCTGAGGTTATAGCAACAACAATCGACGGTAGAATTTATGCGATTGACGGAGGGACGGGGAAAGTTGTCACAGGATTTCCTATCTCGAGCGGTTCTCAATTAACATCGACAGCGGCATTATATATAGAGAACGGAAGACTTTCTATTGCTGCAATAAATCAGCAGAATAATTTTGCTGCTTGGAATATAGGCGCTGATGCAGGTAAAATTTTCTGGGCTGAAGAAAATGGAAACAGTTTTAATACATCCTTCACTGGCTTAGCTCAAAATCAAAATTATGTAAACCAATTTTTCCCTTCTAACCGGGCTTATAATTATCCCAATCCCGTATACGGAAATGAAACAAAAATTAGATATTATGTTTCAGAAGACTCCCAAATCGACATTAAGATTTTTGACCTTGCGGGTGATTATGTTGCTGACTTAAAAGATAATGCACGAGGTGGATTTGATAACGAAACTACCTGGAATGTTAGCAATATTCAAAGCGGAGTTTATCTTGCGCATATTCAAGCAACCGGGGCGAGCGGAAAGACCGAAAGTAACATTATCAAAATTGCTGTAGTTAAGTAAAAATAAAATGCGGATTAAATTTTGATATTATCTATTTCAACAAACAAGATTTTTATTTATGTCTAAAATTCTTTTAGCCGTTGTTGCGTTTTTTCTTATTCAAACCGCAGCCTTTGCACAGTTTACTGATTTTCATCCTGAATTGAAGTGGTACACAATCAAAGGGAAATATTGTGAAGTCCACTTTCACAGCGGCGCCGAAAGAACTGCTCGCATTGTCGCAAAAATTGCAGATGAAGTAATTCCTGTGTTGGAATCTCTCTATGATTACAAGCCCGGCACAATTCATTATGTTATTAAAGATATAGATGATTACTCCAATGGAGCTACTTACTTTTTTGACAATAAAATTGAAATCTGGACAAGTGCATTAGATTTCGATTTACGAGGTGCTCACAACTGGTTAAGAAATGTGATCTCCCACGAGACAACCCACATGGTACAAATTCAATCCGCCCTTAAGATGCCTCGTACGGTTCCTGCATTTTTCTTGCAAGTTCTTAATTATGAAGATGAACGCCGGCCCGATATTCTGTATGGATACCCGAACGTTATAGTCTCATATCCCCTTGCTGCTATAAATGTTCCTTCCTGGTTTGCCGAAGGCACCGCGCAATATATGAGAAAAGAATTTAATTACGACAATTGGGATACGCACCGCGATATGGTTTTGAGATGCTACGCGCTTGACGGAAATATGTTGACATGGAATCAAATGGGCGTTTTCGACAAAACTAGTTTGGGTAATGAATCGGTTTACAATTCCGGTTTTGCATTAACCAGGTACATTTCGCAAAAGTATGGTGAAGATAAACTTGAAAAAATTAGCCGCGCTTTGGGAAAGCTAGGTGTTTTTACTATTGACGCTGCTTTCAAAGATGTGCTTGGCAAAGACGGAAATCAAATATATGGTGAGTGGCGCAGTTTCGTAACTAAAAGCTATAAAGAAAGAATGAAAAAAGTTCTTGCAGATTCCGTCGAAGGTAAAATTATTTCCGGCGTTGGATTCGGAAATTTCTATCCGGTTTATTCACCCGATGGCTCAAAGTTCGTTTATATTTCAAATAAGAATAATGATTATTTTGGAATCGCCGGAATTTATCTGTACGATCTTAAAACAAATAAAGAGAAAGAAATTGTTTCCGGAGTTAATTCTACTGTTAGTTGGGTAGCGGGAAAGAATGAAATTATTTATGCAAAGCTTACCGACAATAATCCGGATTGGTATAATGTTCACGATTTGTACTCATACAATATTGATAAAGATAAAGAGACGAGATTGACTCACGATATGCGAGCTAATCAGCCGTTTGTCTCACATAATGGGAAGAAGATAGTTTTCCTTTTTGAGAAAGACGGAACGACAAATCTTGCGACTGTCGACATCAGCGGGAAAAATTATAAACAGCTCACTACTTTCCGGAACGGCGAACAGGTTTATGACCCGAAATTTTCACCTGACGATAAATCTATAACTTTTGACTATTCTTATGCAAATAACAGGAGTATTGCAAGGATTGATTCCGATGGTAAAAATTTCACATTTGTTGTGAAGACCAATCACGATAACAGAAATCCTGTTTATGATAAAAACGGAGATTTAATTTATTGCTCCGATTCAACCGGAATTTTTAATCTTTATTCATATAATATAAAAACAGGTGTTCAGAATCAATTAACTAATGTTATAGGCGGAGCCTTTATGCCGGCTATTGATGACAGTGGTAATATCCTATACTCAGGCTATACTTCAACCGGATTTAAGATTTTCAAAATTACGCCGACTGAAGAAAAGAATGTCATCAAAGGCGATAGCTACGAGTGGATAAATGATCCTCCACTTGACAAAGATAAACCTAAAGGCGACTTGTCAAAGTTTGATATGGCAAGGCTTATCCACTACAATGACTATAACGTTCCTGATTACAAAAAGGAAGACTACACAGGCACGTTTACCAAACTTTCTTTTTATCCTTTTATCCGGTTTGATAATTATAATACTACAAATAATTTCTTTGAAAAGATTAAACCAGGCGTTTATGTTTCTTCAACAGATATGTTAAACCGGTACTCTCTCTTTGCCGGAGCGGACATAAACTCCCGTCTTGAGCGAGATTTGTTTTTTATTTTCAACTATCGTAATAAAATTCCTCTATTGTTTGATATGGGAATAAAACCGGAGTTGTCACTGGAAGTTTACAATATTAGCAGAGATGCAAACTCAAGCATAGGCTTTACTCCTGATACGGTGAATAATATTGTACAATACTCATATACTGTTCCTGCTGATGTTTCTTATAATCTTTTTGAATTTGATCTTGCCGCATCACAAAGAATTTTTACTCGTCAGCAAAACCTGGAATTACGATTTATTTTTAGCAGTTATTCGGCAAATCTTGGTAGCTTTATTTTGCCTGATCAAACACTTTATCCTGCTACTTCAGATAATTATTTGATCGGAAGAAATATCCAGTTAAAATATACTCTTGATGCAATTGAACCTACTGTTGATGAAGAGATTAATCCGATCGGCGCACAAGTTGATCTTACATATAATTATGAATTTGATAAATTTAACTCAGATGGTAGCTACACTGTAAGCAACGGATTTTTGCAGGACGTATATAATAATTATGATTTTAACCGTTTAGAGCTGAACTCGAAAATTCACTTCAAACTATGGGGTGAAAATACATTAACGACTAAAGTACGGTTTGGCGCAATATTGGGGAAAACAGTTCCGGACTTTTTTGATTATTATCTGGGCGGCTTGATAGGAATGAGAGCCTACCCATTTTATTCGATAAGCGGAAATAAAGTCGGCTGGTTTAATCTTACATACCGGTTTCCAGTATTTAAGAATATTGACACACGTGTCGGTCAGCTTTATATCGATAAAATATTTATGTCGGTATATGGCGATATTGGAAACGCATGGAATGCAAGCGCTACAAATTTAAAGGGTTTCAAAAAAGGAGCAGGCGCAGAAATTAGAATTCATATGAATTCTTATTACGTTTTCCCTACCGACCTCTTCTTTGATGCCTCTTACGGTTTTGATAAATTTTCAAGGGATGTACGTGGCGATATTGTCACTTACGGTAAAGAATGGCGATTCTATGGTGGGATTATGTTTGGCTTTGATATTTAGATTTTTTGTAAATAAATTTTTAATAACATTCTTGATAGTTAAGGAAAAAAAATGAATCAGATAGGTATTAAGGTTTTTCTGTTAACTGTAATTTATGCTTTTTCTTTTAATGTCGTTCAAGCGCAGAATAAAAATAAAATTCCACTAAGCGGAAATTTAAATTTAGATGCAATTACACTCTCGGCTAATCTTCCGAAATTAAAAACACCTGAAATAAATTTGAGCAATGGTGAAAAAAAATCGCGTCTTCTTGCGGGTGTTTTGTCTGCCATTTTACCCGGTGCCGGAGAATTTTACGCAGAAAGTTATTTGAAAGCGGGCATTCTATTTACTGTTGAAGCAGCAGCAATTGCCACCGCTCTTATTTATAATCGCAAAGGTGATAATCAGACAAATTCTTTCCAGAATTATGCAAATCAAGATTGGAGCATTGCAAAGTACGCCGCTTGGACATTGCAGCATGTAAATGATATAAATGCAGGCGCAAATATTGACCCAAAGAATTATAAAATTTTTGGAAATGTCGATGGTACTCAATTAGGAGCAAATACAAATTGGAGTCAATATAACGGATTGGTAAACAGAAGTGAATTAAATCGATTAGAAACAGATTTGGGCGATGGTTATTCACATCAGCTTCCAGCAGCTGGGGAGCAACAATATTATGAACTTATCGGAAAATATCCTCAATATAGCCATGGCTGGTCAACTGCTAATTTTGGAGATACCGACTTTCATACTTTGACTCAACAGTTTTTATTATATGCTCATGCAAGAGGATTGGCTAATAGTTATTATACTACGGGTTCAACGGCAATAATTGTGGTGTATGTAAATCACTTCCTGAGTATTTTCGATGCAATTTGGAGTGTCGATAATTACAACAAATCGCTTGCTGTAAATTTCAGGGTCCAAAGTGGAAATGTAGCAGATCGGATCGATTTAGTCCCAACGTTGAATTTTTCCTATAGTTTTTAAATTTCATTCTAAAATAAAAAGGCGATATTGCCATATTTTTAGGCAATATCGCTTTTTGTTTTTTAATAAGGTTATATTTGTAGAAACGGAAAATTTATTTATTTATGAAAACACCATTTGTGGTTATTGTCGGAAGACCAAATGTCGGTAAATCAACTCTATTTAACCGGCTTATTGGTAAACGTGATGCGATTGTACATGACAAGAGCGGAGTTACTCGCGATAGGAATTATGGTAGCGCAGATTGGGCTGGCAAAGAATTTCAGATTATTGATACCGGAGGCTATGTCCCAAACTCAAAGGATTTATTCGAAACAGCTATTAGAGAACAAGTTGAAATTGCTATCTTGGAAGCAGATGTAATTTTGTTTGTCGTAGATGTCCGAACCGGTGTTAACCCGGTAGACATTCAAATCGCAAAATTGCTTCGAAGTTCGGATAAAAAATTTTTATTAGTTGTTAATAAAGTTGATTCGGAAGGATTTGAACCTTCGGTTGCTGAATTTTACCGGTTAGGAATCAATAAGATTTATTCCGTCTCTGCACTTGCCGGAAGAAAACTTGGCGATATGCTTGATGATTTGACTGCCGACTTTACCCCCATTGATTTAGATAAACCTGAAGATGAAAGATTAAAAATAGCTATCGTAGGTCGACCTAATGTCGGAAAATCTTCTCTTACAAATTCGCTGCTTGGATATGATCGCAGCATTGTAACTGATATCCCTGGTACGACTCGTGACAGTCTTGACTCTATCTTAAAATATTATGGTCAAGAAATTATTTTGATTGATACAGCAGGATTAAGAAAGAAAAAAAGGATTGACGAAAGTATAGAATTTTTTTCGACAATCAGGACATTGAAAACTATCGGAGAAAGCGATGTGGTTGTCCTGATGATTGATGCGCAAACCGGATTAGAAAAGCAAGATCAAAAAATTATTGACGAGGTTGTTCGCTGGAGAAAGGGCTTAATTATTGCGGTGAACAAATGGGACCTAATTGAAAAGGACAACAGTTCTACAAAACTTTATGAAGATGGTATCCTTGATAAAATTGGTTCGATTGATTATGCCCCGGTAATTTTTATTTCCGCCCTAACCAAGCAAAGAATTTTCAAGTTGGTTGATTTATGCTTGAGCGTGAATGAAGAAAGAAGAAAAAAAATTCCGACAAATCAATTAAATGAAGTCCTTCTTTCTGAAATTGAACGCGTGCCGCCTCCAGCAACCGGCACCGGAAGGGAAGTCAAAATAAAATATATTACACAAGTCGGAGATCATTATCCGGTTTTTCTTTTCTTTTCAAATTATCCTAAAAATATTCCCGAGCATTATAGAAGGTTTTTGGAAAAGTTGATTAGAAAAAATTTTGGATTTAAAGGAGTTCCCATGACCTTGAGCTTTAAGAATAAATAGGACTATTTATGACAACACAGTTTCCAAACTTTTTCTTAATCGATCACCCTTTGATAAAAAGAGATATGACTGTTCTAAGAGACTACTCAACTCCTCCTGAAATTTTTAGAGAAGCGGTTAAAAGGATATCACATATTTTGGCAGTAGAAATTTCAAAGGATCTGAATACTGCCGAATTTGAAATTGAAACACCGCTTGAAAAAACAATTGGTTTTAAGATTATTGATGAAGTTGTTCTTGTTCCTGTCTTACGCGCCGGTTTGGGAATGGTTACCGGGTTTCTTGAAATAATAACAGATGCTAAAGTCGGACATATCGGCCTTCAAAGAGATGAAACTACGTTAAAACCGGTTGAATATTATTATAAAACTCCTAAAAACATTAATACTGCAAAAGTTATTCTTGTTGACCCAATGCTTGCAACCGGAGGCAGTGCAACCGAAGCCTTGAACTATTTGAAAAAAAGAGGGGCTAAAAATTTGATGTTCGCCTGCCTTGTTGCCGCACCCGAAGGGATTAAAAAATTAAATGCACATCATCCGGAAGTGAAGATTATTGGTGCGGCTTTGGACCGGGAATTAAATAATAAAGGATATATTCTGCCGGGTTTAGGCGATGCAGGGGACAGGACTTTTGGTACGTTATAAATTATCTTTCCTTTTTCTGTTTGTTGCGCTATCGTCTCCTTTTATTTTCTCTCAATCTTATCCAGATTCATTGGTAAATAATTTTCTTCGCAAAGGAATTAGCGAAATAATAAATCAGAATTATGACGTAGCGACAAATAATTTCAGGCAATTAAATTCAAAATTTCCTAATCTTCCGTTGGGAAAAATTTATCTTGTTGCTGTTGATATTGCGAAGTCCTATGACCTTGGGGAGGAATTCAATTCAAATTTTATAAATTCTAATCTTAATGCTGCAAGAGAACAATCTAAAGAACTAGTAAAAAAAGAGGGAAACAATATTTGGTACAACTACTTTCTAGCCCTATCAGATGGTTACTCGGCATACTTTAGTGCAATAAACAAAAGTTGGTTAACTGCTTTCAGTGAAGGACTAAACGCGCGTGATGATTTTGAAAAATGCTTAAAATTAGATCCCAAATTTTACGACGCTTACATTGCAATCGGCGCTTACAAATATTGGAAAAGTCGTAAGTCCGAATTTTTAGAATGGCTACCCTTTGTAAAAAACGAAGAGCAATCCGGTATTGACTTATTAAAAATTGCAATAAATAGCTCATCTTATAACAAACATCTGGCAATAAATTCACTTATCTGGATATATATCGATCAAGATGAATACAAAAATGCTGCAAATCTTGCCCAAGAAGCGTTAAAAGAGTTCCCGGATAATCGGCTTTTTATGTGGGGGTTAGCCCGAGCTTATGAAAATATCGACAAGATGGTTTCGATCAATACTTATACAAAAGTTTTAGATTCATATATGCAAGTCCCGAATCAAAATCATTATAAAGAAATAATTCTTAAACATATCATTGCCAAGCTTTATCAAAAATTAGGGGACAAACAGAAAGCTTTAGCATTTTGCAATGATATACTTTCAATAAAAGATATTTCCGCTAGCGTGAAGGAAAAACTATCGAACCGATTGAGGCAAGTAAAAGAATTAAAAGATGAACTGGCACATTAACTAATCCGGTGACTTTAACTATTCAACAAAATCAATTAAATTAAAATGAAATTTAAAAATTATAAGCTTTTAAATGAGTTTGGATAACCCTAAATATAAAAAGATGCTTGATGATCTTTTGGATGAATGCCGCAAACATTTAGCTGGTGTTAATGAAGCATTAATTACAAAAGCTTTCGAATTTTCTTTAGAGGCTCACAAAAATGATTTACGCGCCTCCGGTGAGCCTTATTTTAGCCATCCTTATGAAGTTGCTCTTATTGTTTCAAATGAAATTCCATTAGACGATGTTACGGTGGTTTGTGCGCTTCTCCATGATGTTGTTGAAGATACGGATTTTAACTTAGATTTGATGATTAAAGAATTCGGAAGAGAGGTTGCGGAGATTGTTGATGGGGTTACAAAGATAAGCGGAATATTTAAGGGACAGGAAATTACTCAAGCTGAAAATTATAGAAAGTTATTACTTTCAATGGTTAAAGATGTACGGGTTATTCTTGTCAAGTTTGCAGACCGCCTTCATAATATGCGTACGCTTGAATTTGTAAACCCCGATAAACAGAGAAGAATTGCTCAAGAAACGATTGAAATTTATGCGCCCTTTGCGAACAGGTTTGGTCTTGGACAGGTCAAATGGGAATTAGAAGACCTTTCGTTTAAGTATTTGAACCGTGAAGCCTACGAGGAAATTGCACGCAAAATAAAAAGTAAAAGGAAGGAAAGAGAATCCTATATTAAAAAATTTAGTGAACCCATCATTCTTAAACTGAATGACTATAATTTGAAGTTTGAAATTAACGGTCGCCCAAAACACCTTTATAGCATTTACAGGAAAATGGTTAAACGTAATAAACCCTTTGAAGAAATTTATGACCTTTTCGCTATAAGAATAATATTAGACACTGAGAACTCAAATGATTGCTACACTACGCTAGGAATTGTTAATCAAATGTATTTACCTGTTCCCGATAGATTTAAAGATTATGTATCTATACCTAAAACCAACAATTATCAATCTATTCACACAACAGTGATTGGACCCGAAGGACGATTAGTTGAAGTACAGATAAGGACAAAAAAGATGCACGAAGTATCCGAGAGAGGTGTTGCAGCGCACTGGCGATATAAAGAAAACAAAGCCGCTTCAGATAAAGAACTTGAAAACTGGGTAAACTGGATACGGGATATTTTTGAGAATGCTTCGAAAGAGGATGCAAGAAAAGAATTATTGGAAAGTTTTAAGCTTAATCTTTATCAAGATGAAATTTATGCCTTTACTCCGAAAGGCGACTTGAGGAGATTACCGGTTTCATCTACGCCGGTTGATTTTGCTTTTGAAATTCATAGCAAAGTCGGATATCACTGCATAGGTGCAAAAGTAAACGGAAAAATAGTTCCGCTTGATACAGTTCTTCATAGCGGTGATCAAGTTGATATAATTACTTCAAAAAATCAGCATCCGAATAAAAACTGGATAAAATTTGCTGCCACTCATAAAGCGAAAACAGCAATAAGAAAATGGCTAAATAAAGAAGAAGAGGATATTATAGATGCGGGCAAAGAGGTTTGGGAGAAGAAAATTAAGAAAAGATCGGAA
>JAKBMG010000121.1 GCA_021831685.1 Bacteroidota bacterium
AATTCTTCACGTTCTTCGTTGGTTAATGTGACCTTATATTTTTTCATTTCAACTCCTTCATTCTTTTTATTTGACGGAGTCAATATATCAAATATTATACGACATTACAAATATGACGAGACACTAGCAGCATATGCATATCAGTAATGCAGGCAACACAAAACAAATATATCTTTAGTCAGAATTAAATAACAGCCGTTATTTAACAAGCTCTAGAAGTACTAGTTTCTTACCTTTTTGGTTGCGGACGTTTGTCGGTTTATAATAAAGTTCAAAGATGGTAGATTTTTTTATATATGGTTTGTATTTCAATTCGGCATTTTTAAATTCATCATCTAAATCACCGCCTTTAAGTGCTATAAGAAAAGATTTTTCCTTTATAAGGGGAAGGGCATATCGAAGCAATATAATTAAAGGGACAGTTGCCCTTGTAATTATAAGATCAAACGAGTCGGAATAGTGATCGATAAATTCAGGGCTTTCGACGCGGTCATTTTCAGCAACAACATTATTTAATTTTAATTTATTGATAAATTCCTTAACCGCATCAATTTTCTTCCCGGTAGAATCGGCAAGGACGCCTTTCATTTCCGGACGCATAATTGCTACAGGAATTCCCGGTAAGCCACCCCCGGTTCCTATATCTAAAAAATTAGTGCATTTTTCCGGGATGAATTTTGTAATGTATGATGAAATAAAGATATGATTTTCAACAATAGAGTTGATGTCTTTTCTGGAGACTAAATTTAAGCTTTCGTTTTTTTCGGTTAAAAGGTCGGCAAAATAAGCAAGTCGTTCAGCCTTCATAATATCAGGTTTAAAGGCGTTTTCCCAGCATAAAGATTGTAGTTGCTTTAAGTATTGATCTTGAACGTCTACCATGTAAAGCCCTTCAAAATTAGTTTTTCAAATATACTAATAATATTGAAATATCAGAAGGAGACACGCCTGATATACGAGAGGCCTGTCCGATAGAGCGGGGCTTTACTTTATTTAATTTTTCTCTGCCTTCGCTAGATATGGCTTTCAATGATGAATAGTTTAATGTCAAAGGAATTTTTGTGGCCTCGTATTTTTCTAATTTATCAACCATCTCCTGTTGTCTTTTGATATAGCCGTTATATTTTAACTCGATTTCAACTTGTTCAAGTGCATATTCATCTTTATATAGTTCTTTTACAAGCGGAATAGCGCTCGTTCCATTTAAGTCGAGAATTTCTTTAAGGGAAAGTTCCGGGCGTTTACACAGCTTTGAAATTGTTTCAGTTGAATCTATTTCAGAGGATCCTTTAGAAACAAGAAATGGATTTATGTCACGTGCGTGAATTTTAACGTTATCAAATAATTCCACTCCTTGAGTAATTATTTTTCTTCGCTGTGAGACTTCTTCATATACCTCTTTAGAAATTAGTCCGAATTTATCTGCATAATTCATCAAACGTAGATCAGCGTTATCCTGTCTTAAGAGTAGCCGGTGTTCCGCCCGGGAGGTGAACATTCTGTAAGGTTCTTCGGTAGATTTAGTTACAAGATCGTCGATTAAAACTCCTATATAAGCCTCGCTTCTTTTCAAAACAAATTCAGGCAGTCCTTTAATTTTAGCTGCTGCATTTATACCGGCAACAATTCCTTGTGCGGCAGCTTCTTCATAACCAGAGGTACCGTTTATTTGTCCGGCGAAATATAGTCCTTCAATTAATTTTGTTTCTAAAGTCAAATCAACCTGATGCGGCGGAAAGAAATCATATTCGACAGCATAACCTGGGCGAACCATTTCGACATTTTCTAATCCTTTAATTTTTGTCATTGCCTCTATTTGAATTTCTGCGGGGAGAGAAGTAGAGAATCCATTCAAATAGATTTGATCACTATCCAATCCTTCCGGTTCCAAGAAAAGCTGATGTTGTTTTTTATCTGCGAAGCGAACGATTTTATCTTCGATTGAGGGACAGTAACGTGGACCGACTCCTTTAATTACTCCAGTAAACATAGGAGATCTAGAAAACCCTGTTTCTAAAATTTTATGAACGATTTCGTCGGTATAAGTTATGTAACAATTTACCTGCGGTAAATATGGAAAATTACTTCTGTCTGTTTGAAAAGAAAAAGGCTGGGGATTTTCGTCTCCCGGTTGTTCCTCTAAAACATTCCAATTGATAGAATCCTTTTTTAGTCGGGGAGGGGTTCCAGTTTTCAGTCTGCTTGTTTCAAAACCCAAATTGATTAGGGACTGAGTAATTCCCAAAGCAGCTTGTTCGCCAAATCTTCCTCCCGGGGTAGATGTTAACCCAGTGTGCATTAATCCATTTAAGAAAGTTCCCGAAGAAAGAACGAGCGCTTTGCAATTTATAATATCGTCTTCAGAAGTTCTAACCCCAAAAATCTTTTGATTTTCAGTTAAAATATCAACGACGTTAGCCTCAATAATTTCTAAATTTGGTATAGCGGTTACAACCCGGCAGGCTTCCTCAGAATAAAGCTTTCTATCAGATTGACATCGGGGTGACCAAACAGCGGGTCCTTTAGATTTATTAAGCATTCTAAATTGGATTCCTGTGCGGTCGGCAATTTTTCCCATCATTCCGCCAAGTGCATCTATTTCGCGTACTAAATGCCCCTTAGCAGTTCCCCCAATTGCCGGATTACAGGACATTCTGCCTATAGCAAATTTATCCATTGTTAGCAGGGCAACAGAACAACCCATATTTGCGCTTACACATGCCGCTTCAATTCCTGCATGTCCACCACCAACTACAATAACATCAAATTTTCTCATCAAATCAGTCCAATAAATGTTAATAATTCACCATACGCAGGATTTCTCTTTGGAGTAATGGAACGTTGGAATAATGGAGAAAATAGGTCTATTCCATTACTGTTCTCCAAAGGTTGCGTAACATGAGTAAATAAGTCAAATATCTCATTCTGTTTCACGTGAAACGGAAATTTATATAATTAAAGAATGTGCTATAAAGAAGGATTTCTCACCGGCTAAAGCCGGATTCGAAATGACACAAGTGGTCATTCTTTCAATAAATAAAGGCAATGCCTTTTTCAATAACTCAAAATGACAGAAGAATGATAAGCTTGTCTTTGAAATCTTTAATTCTTAAAGTTTCACGTGAAACTATTTTCCTATACAAAATTTCATAAAAATATTATTTAGAATATCTTCTGAGGTAACCTCACCAATTATTTCGCCAAGATTGCTTTCAGCATTTCTCAGGTCGACAGCTATAAATTCTCCACTAAGTCCGAGATTAATAGAATCCACGGCTTTTTGTAAAGATTCTTTAGCATTCTTTAAGCATAAAAAATGACGTAAACTAGATACAACCGCCGATTTTTCACTATACACAGAAGAGCCGACCGAAAACTCTATTAGTCTATTAAATAAACTTTCCATTCCTTGTCCAGTTAAGGCAGAAACACAGATATATTCTTTATCAAAAATCTTATTTGGTGTAAGATCAATTTTGTTGATTAATTTAATTGTTTTTTCCATACCAGCTATAGAATTTACATTATCTAAAAGCTTTGGAGAAATTCCTTGTTCAATATCTCCGATTAAAAGAATTATATCTGAATTTTTAATTGCCTCCTGGCTTCTAAAAATTCCCTCTTTCTCAATTTCGTCAATTGAGGGTCGAATTCCAGCCGTATCATGAAGCCTGAATAAGATTCCTCCGATTGAAACATCTTCCCGGATAACATCTCTGGTTGTTCCCGGGATATCGCTTACAATTGCTCTGGATTCTTTAACGATATAGTTTAATATCGAGGACTTTCCTACGTTTGGAGCTCCAACCAGGGAAACATTTACACCGTCACGGATCACTTTTCCAAAAGAATAAGTAGAGATCAACTTGTCAATCTCAAATGTTATTTTTTCAATTCTTTTTAGAAGATCATTTTTATTCAAAAATTCAATATCTTCTTCTGCAAAGTCCAACTCCAATTCAATAAAGGAAGAAGCATTAATAAGCAAATTTCTAAGTTCATTAACTTTTTGGGAAAGAATCCCATCGAGTTGATTTCTCGCCCCTTTTAATGAAGCCTCTGTTCTAGCGTTAATAATATCAGCGACCGCTTCAGCTTGGCTCAAATCTATTTTGTTATTTAAGAATGCGCGCTTTGTAAATTCACCCGGTTCAGCAAGCCGGACATTTTGTTGGCTTAGGAGTTCAATAATTTTTTTTGAAATAAGAGGATTTCCGTGAGTGCTTATTTCAACGCTATCTTCTCCTGTATAAGAATTCGGCATGCGAAAAACGGAGACCAAGACATCATCAATAAAATTTTTATGTTCGTCAATAATTTTGCCGTAATGAATTGTGTGGGTGGCGGCATCAGCAATTTTCTTCTTACCATCAAATATTTTGTCAACTAACAAAAATGATTCGGGACCGCTTATTCGGATTATAGAAATTGCACCGTTGCCGAAAGGAGTTGCTACTGCAGCTATTGTGTCTTCGTTTAATGAAGTGCTCATCAATATTTTTTTATTTTTAAATTATAAAAATACTGAAACTGAATTCGATTAACAATCCAATAATTCACTGGTTTGCTTCACAATAACGTGTAGATTATTCAATTTGCAAATACAGGAAAAATTGTCAGATAAATTGACATTAAAATTGATGAATAGACACAACTGTCAAAGTAAAAGACAATATGTCGTATAAGATATTTTTTCCTCTCAAACAGCATAAGTACATATTATACAATAAGTTAGGGGTATAATTATTGTTTGGTATATTAGTTGTGAGCATAAGTATGAGTTAGTAAAAAAATCACAAATTAAAATAAAAATTAAGGAGGATTTAATTATGGCACTCGTAAAATGGAGCCCGGAAAGGGAGTTATTAAATGTTGAAAGGGAGTTCAACAAATTATTTAGATCATTCGGTAGCCGATTTGGTTCGACTTCTGAAGAGGGTGATGCCGAATATGAAAATGCGGTTTGGATGCCGCTGGCGGGTATTTCAGAAGATAAAGATAGATATACAATTAGGTTGGATCTACCGGGGGTAAGCAAAAGTGATGTAAAAATATCGTATGTTGAAGGTCAGCTAAATATCAGCGGAGAAAGAAAGCAGGAAAAGGAATCTAAAGATTCCAAGTATCATCGTATGGAAAGAGTCTTCGGAAAATATTATCGCTCTTTTACATTACCGCAACAAATTAGAGAAGACCAAATCGAAGCCGAGTTTAAGGACGGTCAGTTGAGCATTACTGTTCCAAAGGCTGAAGAGGCTAAACCGAAAGAAATTGAAGTAAAGGTAAAGTAAACCCTGAAAAATGATTGAATTGAAAAGGGTGGCTGCTTTCAGTTACCCTTTTCATTTATTAATTTCAGTCATTAAATAAGTTTTATTTTGATTGGTCTTCCTTGAGAAAGGTGTGAGGAGAACATGGAGTATAAAGATTATTACAAAACTCTTGGCGTCGAAAAAAATGCAAATGCCGATGAGATAAAAAAAGCATATCGTAAGCTTGCGAAAAGATATCATCCGGATAAAAATCCCGGCGACAAGTCGTCCGAAGAAAAATTTAAAGAAATTACGGAAGCTAATGAAGTTTTAAGTGACCCCGAGAAAAGAAAAAAATATGATACTCTAGGCTCAAACTGGAAGCAGTACCAAAATACGGGTAATGAAAGAGGATATAATAGTTATTCGAATCAAAGAAATTATAATGTTCCCCCGGAGTTTGAAAATTTATTTGGCGGAGCTGGATTCTCTGATTTCTTTGAAAGTTTTTTTGGTGGAAATATTAATGCGCAAAGAAAAGGCAATACTTTTCGACGCGGCCGGAAGGGAAAAGATTACGAAGCAATTTTAAACATTTCATTGGAAGATGCTAACGCCGGTGTCGAACGCGAAATTTCTGTCGATGGGAAAAAACTTCGCGTTAAAATTACTCCAGGTATTCAAGAAGGGAAAAAACTTCGATTAAAAAATCAAGGAGCTGAAGGCATTGGGGGCGGGGAACGCGGAGATCTCTATTTAACTATTCAAATAGAAAAGCATCCTGTCTTTGAAAGAAGAAACGATGATCTATATTACTCAATGCCGATAGATTTGTATACTGCTGTTTTAGGTGGGAAAAAACAAATTAAGACATTGGAAGGAAAAATCATTAATATTGATATTCCCAAAGAAACAGACAACGGAAAAACTCTTCGACTTAAAGGATTGGGAATGCAGAAATCCGACGGCTCAAAAGGAAAGGGAGATTTATTCGTCACTATTTCGGTAAACATACCAAAGAATCTTTCTTCGAAAGAGATTAAACTTTTTAATGAACTATCTGAACTTAGAAAATAAAATTATTTAAAATTAACATGGAGAAAATAAATGGCACCAAAACAAATGACTTCTGAAAAACATGAATTTAAGGCTGAGATAAAGCAACTTCTGGACATTCTCGTTCATTCTCTTTATACAAGCAGGGAAATTTTCTTAAGGGAATTAATATCTAATGCCTCAGATGCGCTTGATAAATTGAGGTTTGAATCAACTAAAGGAACCGACATTCTCGATAAAGAATTACCACTCGAAATAAAAATAAATTTTGACGAGAAGAAGAAATTATTAACTATTTCAGATACCGGAATAGGTATGACGAAAGAAGAATTAATAAATAACATAGGTACAATTGCAAAATCCGGGTCAGCTGAATTTTTGAAACAGTTAAAAGATAACAAATCAGATGTGAATAATATTATTGGAAAATTCGGCGTGGGATTTTATTCCGTGTTTATGGTTGCCGAAGAAGTGGTCATTAAAACAAAGTCATTTAAAAAGGATTCTCCCGAAGTTGAATGGAAATCCGATGGGCTTGGAAATTATGAGATTGAAGAAATTAATAATGATCTAAAACGCGGTACGATAATAGAAATTCATTTAAAAGAGGATGCAAAGGATTTTGCCGAAAAGTATCGACTTGAATCAACTATTAAAAGACATTCGAATTTCATCTCATTTCCTATCTATCTAGAGAATGAAAAGATAAATACAATATCTGCGCTTTGGCGGGAACCGAAAAATAAAATTACTAAAGAAGAGTACACCGAGTTTTACAAATTCTTAAGCTACGATAGCGAAGAGCCGATGGATACTATCCATGTCACCGTCGATGCCCCAATACAATTTAGTGCCCTACTTTTTGTTCCTAAAAAGAATTTTGATTTATTCGGGTTCAACCGTGAAGATTACGGTTTAGATCTATATGTCCGTAGAGTATTGATTCAACACAAAAATAAGGATTTGCTGCCGGAATATTTAAGCTTCGTAAAAGGTGTTGTGGATTCGGAAGATTTACCTCTGAATATCTCAAGAGAGACTTTACAGGAAAATGTGATCTTCACGAAAATTGCAAACAGCATTACAAATCAGGTGCTCTCGTACCTCCTGAAAAAAGCAAAAGACGAACCTGAAAAATATGCTGAGTTCTGGAAGGAACACGGAAGAGTCTTTAAGCTTGGCTACAGCGATTTTACAAACATGGAGAAGTACTCACAATTATTGAGATTTAATTCTTCAACCAGTAGCAATGCTGATCAGCTAACCGGACTCGAAGATTATGTCTCAAGGCTAATTGATGGGCAAAAAGAAATTTATTATGCTTTCGGAAATAGCCGGGATGCAATAGCCCTCGATCCTCATCTTGAAATTTTTAAACGGAAGGGAATTGAGGTTATTTATCTCTATGATCCGATAGATGAATTTGTTGTTACATCAATTAGAAAATTTAAGGATTTTGATTTTAAGTCGGTCGATTCTACTGAGCTTAATAAATTGGAACAGTTAAAAGATGTTTCAGAAAAAGAAAACAAATTTCAAAGTCTTGACAATGATGATGAAAAGCAATTCGACAGCCTTCTTGCAAAAATAAAAGCAATTCTCGGCGACCGGGTTACGGAAGTAAAAGAATCAAAACGATTAAGTGATTCTCCGGCATGTGTAGTTAGTGCGGAAGAGGGCATGTCTGCTTCAATGCAGAAAATTTTACGCTTGACGAATAAAGATATATCGGTTCAGAAAAAAGTCTTTGAAATAAATAAAGACCATAAACTTATTAGAAATCTTTTAAAGATATTTAAGTCAAATTCAAACGATGAATATATTGGAAACGTAGCGGAAGAATTATATGAATCGGCTTTGTTGCTTGAGGGAAGTTTGAATGACCCTTACAAACTGGTAAAAAGAATGAATCAGATGCTTGAACAATCAAGCGAATGGTACACAGAAGTAAAAAAACTGTGATTAGCTGGGTTTCGGATTTAAATTTGATACCCAGGAAGGAAAAATATTATGGCATTTAATCTTAGCAGGTTAACTGTAAAAGCACAAGAGGTCGTTCAATCGTCTCTTGAGATTGCTCAAAATTATAATAATCAAATTGTGGAACCGGAGCATATACTTGCTGCGCTAATTCAGGAAACTGGAAATATTGCCGATACAATTATTCAAAAAACAGGAGGAAATATTTCGCGTTTAAAAGTTAAAACTAATGAGCTTCTTGAAAATCTTCCCAAGGTAAGCGGTTCAGGCTCTGGTAATCAGCAAATGTCCAGCGCGGCGTTTAAGCTTTTTGATATTGCCGCTGAAGAGGCAAGAGCTTTAAAGGATGAGTTTGTTTCGACCGAACATATTCTGCTTGCACTTTCTTCATCAGAAGGAAAGGCAGGTCAGCTTTTACGCGATAATGGGATTTCTCACGAAGAAACTCTTTCGGCATTAAAAGATGTTCGTGGTAATCAAAGAGTAACCTCGCAAAATCCCGAAGACACGTATCAAGCTTTGAAAAAATACGGAAACAATTTGAACGAGCTTGCTCAAGCGGGTAAGCTTGACCCAGTAATTGGAAGAGATGAAGAGATCAGAAGAGTGCTTCAAGTGCTTTCAAGAAGGACAAAAAATAATCCTGTTCTAATAGGTGAACCCGGTGTAGGTAAAACAGCAATTGCCGAAGGAATAGCCCAACGCATTATTTCGGGCGATGTACCGGAAAATTTAAAGTCTAAAACTATCATGGCTTTGGATATGGGAACTCTTATTGCCGGTACTCAATTCCGCGGACAATTTGAAGAAAGAATGAAAGCTGTAATTAAAGAGATTGAAGAATCCAATGGTGAAATAATACTCTTCATCGATGAGCTCCATACTCTTGTCGGTGCTGGCGCTGTCTCCGGCTCGATGGATGCTGCGAATATATTAAAACCCGCTCTCGCACGTGGTGAGCTTCATGCAATTGGCGCAACTACTTTAAATGAATATAAAAAGTATATCGAAAAAGATGCAGCCCTTGAAAGAAGATTTCAACCGGTGCTTATAACGGAACCTTCGGAAGAAGATACAATTTCAATTTTACGTGGACTGAAAAATCGTTATGAAGTTCATCATGGGGTCAGAATTACTGATAGTGCTATTATAGCTGCAACTCAATTGTCAAGCAGATATATCACGGATAGATTTCTTCCTGATAAAGCAATTGACCTGATTGATGAAGCCGCATCAAAATTAAGAATTGAAATTGACTCGATGCCAGAAGAGCTTGATGTAATCGAAAGAAAAATTAAGCAGCTGGAGATAGAAAATGAAGCTTTGAAAAGAGAAAAAGACGAAGCTTCTGTAAAAAGACTGGTTGAACTAAAAGAGGAGATGAGTGAACTTGTAGAAGGTAGAAATAAGCTTAAGCTTCATTGGGAGCTTGAAAAGGAAAAAATACAAAAGATAAGAGCGATGAAAAGTGAAGTAGAAGGAGCGAAACTTCAAGCTGAAAAATTTGAAAGGGAAGGCGACCTCGGAAAAGTTGCTGAGCTTCGTTACGGGAAAATTTCTTCTCTGGAAAAGGAACTTCAGAAGGAAACCAGCAGCCTCTCAGAAATTCAAAAAAATCAGAGGATGCTTAAAGAAGAAGTTGATGCCGAAGATATTGCTGAAGTTGTTGCGAAGTGGACCGGAATTCCAGTAAGTAAAATGTTGGAAAGTGAAAGAGTAAAGCTTTTAAAATTAGAAGACGAGCTTCATTCCAGAGTAGTTGGACAGGATGAAGCGGTAAACGCTGTTGCTAATGCAATAAGAAGGTCAAGAACCGGATTGCAGGACGCGAACCGACCTATTGGCTCATTTATATTTCTAGGAACAACTGGAGTTGGGAAAACAGAACTAGCGCGCGCACTTGCAGAATATCTTTTTGATGATGAACATGCAATGGTCAGAATTGATATGTCCGAATACATGGAAAAATTTTCCGTATCAAGATTAATTGGAGCGCCGCCGGGATATATTGGATATGAGGAAGGGGGACAATTAACCGAGGCTGTTAGAAGAAGGCCCTATTCAGTTATTCTTCTTGATGAAATTGAAAAAGCACATCCCGATGTTTATAATATTCTTCTTCAAGTTTTAGATGACGGAAGATTAACAGACAATCAAGGCCGCACTGTTAACTTTAAGAACACAATAATTATAATGACATCAAACTTGGGTTCACATTTGTTACAGGAGAAGCTTGAACATATATCGGAAGATCAAATTGATGATGCAATGGGTGAGCTTCATTCAAAGTTGGTAGAACTGCTAAGAAAAACTATTCGCCCCGAATTTTTAAACAGAATTGATGAAGTGGTTTTATTCAAGCCGCTATCGCAGAAAGAACTTAGAGAAATTGTTGACATACAAATTAAGCGCGTAGAGAAAATGCTCGGAGATCAAGAAATGCTTCTTGATGTAAATGATGAAGCAAAAGATTGGCTTGCAAGATTGGGTTATGATATAACATTCGGAGCGCGCCCGCTAAAAAGATCGATTCAAAAGCATCTTATTAATCCGCTTTCGCAGGAAATATTAGCCGGAAAATTTTCCGGCGGAGATAAAATTTATGTTTCTGTCGGGTTAAAAGGGAAGCTTGAGTTTAAAAAGGAGTTGGTGAAGGCAAAATAAGAGTCTATTTTTTATATTACATGTTTAGAAGGGGACGATACAGTTGAGGACAATTTAAGCCACGGCAGAATTAACCACACATAGATTCCAAAGAATATTATAAAACTTAATGCCGATAATTGATGAGCTTCAAGCTCGCTGAGGTATAACCGGAAAACGAACTGTCGTAGTGAACCATTACCAATCGCAATAATGATTCCTGGAAGTCAAGCAAGAAAATATTTCCATTTCATATTTATAATATTTTACAATTAATTTATCAAGTAAAGGTAGCTAGAGGATATTTCTGGATAAATTGGTTGTCTTTTCATTGCTAAAAATATACAAAAATAGCATCTTTACGAAAAGATGCTATTTTTATGGGATCAATTACAAGCTAAATTTTCAATTATTATTTCATCAAGATCATCTTCTTAATAGAGACATAGTCATTAGTTGATAAGCGATAAAAATAAATTCCGCTTGGTAAATTACCGGCATTAAATTGTACAGAATAAGAGCCTGGCGTATATTCTTTATTAATCAAAGTGGTAATCTTCTGTCCAATAATATTAAAGATGGAAATATTGACCGCCTCGCTCTTTGCAACAGTAAATGAAATTACGGTAGATGGATTAAAAGGATTAGGATAATTCTGTTCAAGGTTGAATTGTTTAGGGACAAGTTGCTTGTTTTCAACATTTGTTAATCCGGTTTGATGACTAGCTACAAGCCAATATGATGGAGAAACGTTTCCTACTAAGCCAGGCATGCTTGCCTGAGATGCCGAGATTAAAGATGCAAAGTTTACTATGTTTACGCTATTAATTACATTTCCATCAAAAAGATTTATGTTCATTTGCCCCGCTCCATAGAAGCAGCGAACAATCACTTGTCCGTTGACCACACCCGAAGGAAAGTCTAAGACTGAATTAGGCGCTAAAATGGAAGCCATAACATTTATATTTGAAATATGAATTGTATCTGCTTGCGGGAAATTTAAAAGCACTTTGTCGATTGTTGTTCCTGTAACGTCAAACCCGCCTTTCATAGTAACATTCTTGCCTAAAATATTAACAATTACGGTTGAACCGTTTGGAGCGTCAATTGTAAAATTATTTGCATTTGAGACTAAGGCACCATCGACGTTAAAAACATTTAAAGTATCATTATGTCCGTCAAGTTCAACGTGGTTGTATTCATCCATTACAGTATCAGTGCTTACAAGTGCGGAAAGTTGATTGGATAAATTTTGCAGATGGGTTCTTGCTTGTTCGAAATCAATTACAGAATCTTTAACAATGCCGCTATCGGCAGTAAATTGGGTAGTAGTTGTAATGAAATTTTGGTAAACAGCTCTTCCATTTATTACAGCACCACTTATAAAAGTCAAATGATTACCTACAACAAGCACATCGCCTGAATTAGGTGGGAGTTCGTATCCTACGCTATATTTTTGTAAATCTGCATAACCACCGATTGCCGCTTTTCCTTGAGTATCTGAAGAAGGCTGGATTAAAGTATCCAGTACGAATAAATTAAATCCACTAGCAGCACCAAGGTCATAAGTTAAAGAAGGAACATTATTGTAGTCTACTTTTACTTTTATCAATAGTGATGTGGAATCGTTTGCTGCAATGGTACCGGCATTCCAAACACCGGTTACAGGGTCATAAACACCGGAAGGAGTTGCGGATACAAAATCGAGCAGAGAAGATAATTGATCTGAAATTTTTACATTCTGCGCATCTCCGGTTCCAGTATTTTTTACAAGGATAGTATAATTGATTACATCTCCATTAACGGCATTATTTTTATCAGCAGTTTTAGTAACTACCAAATTATATGAACTTGACCAGTTAACTATTTGAGAAATTGTTCTGGTTGCTGTTGTTGGGGTTGCAAGTATTAATTTTTGCTTTCCGTTTGGATCCGCAACGTTATAATATTTTGTGCCGGAGGGAATCCCGACAATTCCTGTCACTGTAATTGTGGCTGTTGTTTGGTTTGCTGTTGGGGTTAGAGTAATCAGCGGTGTAACTCCATCAATACCAGTGCTAATTGTTGTTTGGCTTAATGTACCCTGGGTGGTGGTGAGAGTAATTTGAACATTAGGCATAGCCAATCCTTGATTGTTGAAAGCCTGTACGGTAAAAGTAACAGGCGAACCGGTTGTAAAGGATTGAGCGGGAATATTTATTACAAAAGTTTTAAGACTGTAGCCGTGAGCGTTTGTATAAGCATCATTTAATATCTCAGCAACTCGTTGTTTAATATCCGAAATATTGCTATGATTTTGCCCTGAGAGTGTGTTAATATTCAAACTATCCGTCAAATGCCAAAGAGCTAATTGTACAGCTGCCGCTTCACGATGAATATCGCTTAGCATATTTGGGTAAGATGTCTTAAATGGATAATAATTATTCAATATATATGATAGCGTATCATTTGTTGATTCAACATCTTGATAATCGCTGTTATAAGCCATGTGATGATAAAGATCGATGCAATATAAACTAGTAGAATGACCGTCAACCTCGGCTGAATAGGTTCCGGTAAAATATGTATCGTTTACAGGCGACGGTATATAAATACCTACGCCGATATTTTGCCCCAGAACTTGCGAGATACTTTTTATCTTTGCGTTATTAAGGGTGCTTATCGCAATTACAAAAACCGCTACGGTTAGGACGAATGTATATTTGATTTTCAATTTTAATCTCCGACGATATTGTTTTTTATTTTCTATGCTATAATTAGACCAAATAAACGAGCGTTAAAACTGATTGGAAATCAAGATATTTAATGAAAGTTTTGTCTTAGAATGGAACTATTTATCAAATTGAGGTTGTTTAACTAGGAATTACAGAATAGTAGAAATAGGTGAAAGATTAAATTATAGTTTCTCTTTTTGTACATCTGGATGAAGATTAAATCCCTTTTTCTCCATCTTGCCCCAGCTGCGGTTGCCCGCGATATAATCAATGGTAGCTTTAAACCGCCACCACGTTACAAGTTGACGATAGCCAAAGTTCTCAAACAATGCAGCACCAAACAAAACAAAAAGGTCTTTTAGTCGTGGGTATTTCTTAAATGATATTTCTTCTAAAATTACTGAAAGAATTGAAAGCACTATTCCATACAGAATTACAGCAGATAAAAATGCAAAAGCAAATGGAGTAGAAACAACATTAAAAATAAACGAGAAGAAAAAAACAAAATAACCGGTTATTTCTATCATAGGTCCTATCATTTCAAAAAAGACATAATACGGAAAGCCAATTAAACCTAAAGCCCCGTACTTTGGGTTGAATAATAATTTCATGTGAAGTCTTAGGCTATCGATTGTTCCTTTTTGCCAGCGGATTCTTTGGCTGCGAAGAATTTTTAATCGCTCAGGCACTTCTGTCCAACAGACAGGGTCAGGGATAAATGTAATTTTTGTTTCCGGTTTTTCTTTTCTAAATACGCTATGCATACGTAAAATTATTTCCATGTCTTCTCCGATAGAGCCTTCTCTATATCCGCCGATATTTATTAGTGCATCTCTTGAGAAGCAGCTAAAAGCTCCAGAAATAATCATTACGCTGTTCAAAACATCAAAGCCATTTCTTCCAAATAAAAATGCTCTTAAATACTCAACCGTTTGGAAGCGCGCCAGCCAGGAATTAGCAAGACCTATTTTTACCATATTGCCATGATTTATTTTGCATCCGTTGGCAACTCTGATAGTACCTCCGACTGCGATAATATTTTCATTTTCCATAAACGGGCGAACGATTTTTAATAAACAGTCTCTTTCCAATATTGAATCGGCATCAATAACGGTAATCAAGGGGTTTTTTGCGATGTTTATACCTGCATTTATAGCATCTGCCTTTCCGCCGTTAATCTTATCCACAACAACTAGGAAAGGATATTCGTGTGACATATACACTGCTTTAATCTGTTTTGATTGCAACTTGTAAAAAGGGATAAATGACACCTGGCGAATTGAAAAATTGTTAAATATTTTTTCCAGCGTTTTATCAGTAGAGCCATCATTAACAATTACTAGCTGAAAATCAGGATATTCCAATTGTAATAAAGACATAATGCTGTCAACGATAGTATTCTCTTCATTAAATGCGGGGACAATGACCGAAATTGATTTATAGTTTTGGAATTTAAAAATTTTTTTAAGATCAATATACACCATCTTTTGTTTGTATTGCAGAATTCTTTTAAATGATAAAATATTTAAAAGTAAATAGATAGTTCCAATAGAAATTGAGTAGGCTAAAAGAAAATAATTATAAGCGAGAACTAGATAAAATATGTAAATCATTTTCCGTCTCTTACTCTCTTTTCGCTTAGGAGCATTCTTGAAATAGCCGCAGAATTTCCTTTGTTGATACTATAGGCTAATTCAGATAGTTTTTTTTCTCCGTCCTCATAGTGATTGAGAATTGCCAAAGCTGCCTGGTATTGAACATCATAATCGTTTTCAAATAATTTTGAAAATATTTTATCTTCAAAAGACTTATTATCCAACTGTGAAATAGTTTTAATTGCCTGACTTCTAATTTCGGGAAGTTTATGTTCAAGCAGTTTACTTACGGCAAAGGCAGCTTTCTCAAATTTGATCTCTTCAATAAATTTTAGACTTTCAATTTTTACATCTTTTAAGTGTGAATAAACAAGCATTCGTAAAACAGTTTGGCCGGCATCTTGGTATTTATAATACCTTAAAACGCGCAAGAATGTTGTGGCTAATGAAGGTGAGGTTTCCACGGTCAATAATTTCATAATCTTATCGCAAATAATATCATCAAACTCAGTAAGGATTAAAAGTAAGTAATCGTTTCCGAAATTGTTATACTTAATAAACTCATGCAAAATCAAATCTAGGCTGTCATAAGCATTTATTTGAGCAAGCGCGACAGAGGAGCTAAAAAATATTTGTTGATTGTGAATTCTAATAGTCTTTTGTAAAAGTGGTTTTGCTATTTCAATCTTGGTAGTTCCGGCAAAAAACGAGGCAAAAATTATATTATTTTTATTGCGGGATTTCAAATTTTTTATTATATAGTCCGAAACCTTTGTGTGGTTAATTAAAGAAGCAAGTCTTTCAAAATCTTTTCCACTCAATGTTAATAAAAATTCTCTAAGATAATTTAAGAGATACTTATATTTTCTTTTCTAATCAATTCAGCAGGTGACTCATCGTTTTCTAAAAAAGAAAAAATTAGTGACTCCCAATCATTTAAAAATCTTGTTTGCTGTTTCGTCGTATAATTATTAAATATTCTTAATACAACAACAAAAACAATAAGCAGATAACTTAAACTTAGCAGGAGTAATATTGCAAAAACTATTAAATGATAAATATTATCCGGGTACAAGTTGGTTATTACTCTTCAATATAAACAATTAAGTGTTTGAATATTTCTTTATCTTTGCCATCATCTCTGAAATAGAGAACGGTTTTAAGATGTAATCAACAGCTCCTAATTCCAGTGCTTTTTTAAGCATTTCCTCATTATTGTTGGTCGTAAAAATAATAACTGGGATACCGGAACATAAAGGATTCGATTTTAAATCTCTAAGAATGGTTAAACCATTTCTAACAGGTAGAAGTAAATCCAAAATGATTAATAAGGGTTTAATAGCAAGAACCGTTTCGACAACATTTTCGCCCGTAGCAAGATGGACGACGGAATAATTTTCACTTTCAAGTTTGTGAACAATAATCCGTTTGGCAATTTCGTTATCTTCAGCTAATAAAATTTGAGGTGGCGTATTATTCATTCAGGTTTTGATTTATCAGGAAAAAGATTGTTTAGTTTATTTCAAAAAAACTATATTATTGTAATAACAGAAATGAAGAATGTTATTATGCAAAAATAGTTTTAATTTCGAAATATAAATTTCCGTAATTAAGAAAATCTATAAACTTACTTTCTTAATATACTAATATTTTATAATGTCAATTTAAATTTATTTAAAAGAATAAAAGATATAAATGAAATATTTATTTTTTATACTGATTGTTTTTTCTTTTATCAAGTTATATGCTCAGAATTCTTTAACAGTAGATGATTTGTTTAAGCAAGCTCACGAAGTTGCATTCCAGCGGAAAGATCGCACAAAGGCAAGAGAAATTTGCTATGAAATATTAAAACGAAGCCCAAATTATACCGATGTGTCTGTTTTCCTTGCAAGATTATACACTTGGGACGATATGTATGATTCTGCCAGAGCAGTATTTGGCAGAATCTTTGCCAGAGATTCTGCAAACTATGATGCAATAAATGCTGTGATTGATCTTGAATATTGGTCGAACAATCCGAAAAGAGCACTAATATATTGCAATCTTGGATTGGAAAAATATCCTAAATCGGAGGATTTCTTGCTAAAAAAGTCTAAAGTCTTAGCGGATTTGAAACAATACGATGATGCTTTTAATACAATAGAAACTCTGCTTAAAATTAATAACTCTAATCCGGAAGCAATAAGTTTTGCTGAAAGGTTAAAAGAAGACGTCAGAATAAATGCTATTACAGTGAATTATTCTTATGAAAAATTTAATAAAATATTTTCTCCTTGGCAGCTTGGATACATTCAGTACTCAAGACAGACACCGATAGGAACGACAATACTACGTGCTAATTTTGGAAATCGCTTTAATACCCAGGGTACTCAATACGAAATTGATATGTACCCAAGATTTGCAAACGGTTTATATGCTTACCTCAATGCTGGCTATTCTAATTCGGATATTTTTCCCAAAACAAGATACGGCGCTTCTCTCTATTATAGCCTACCTTTTAGCTTTGAAGTTGATGCCGGATTCAGGCTGCTAAAATATTCCTCTGATGTTTGGATATACACAGCTGCCCTTGGAAAATATTATAGTAATTATTGGTTTTCGTTCAGAACTTATATTACACCAAGCGTGCAATACGCATCTCATTCTTACTCTCTTGAAATTAGATATTATCTATCAGGCGCCGATGATTATTTGGCTGTTTCCGGCGGAACAGGAATTAGTCCGGATGCAAGTTCAATTGATAATCAGAATAACTGGCTTAAATCGAATAAGGGAGGTATAGAGTATCAAACTAAAATTTCAAAAACTGTAATAATTAATATTTCTGGTGATTATTCAAGTGAAGAACGTTCGCCGGGTAGTTTTATTTCGGAGTTCACCGCGGGCCTGAGTTTGAAATATTTATTCTAATTTTAAACCAAAATGAAAAAGTATATCATAACTGTTTCTCTTGTCGTCTTTTTTACTTTTCCCGTTTGGATGAGAGTCGGATGGTGGATAGAAGGAAAGAAAGAACTGAAGGTTGTTATTGTCGATAAATCTTCTTTGACCGATCAAGGAATCGAACATCGATCGTTTAATTGGGTTTTATATCACGATAGATATTGCAAAGCTGATCGCTCTCTTTATTCGATGTCAAATGATTATTACGGTTTCTATCCGGGGAAAAACAAGCATTATGAAATTAAAGGATTAGAAAGTTTTTCTGATGAAAAACTGAAAGAGCTTGCCGACCATTCTGACATGACCTATTTTACAGATACGTACGGTATATACAAAAAGGATTTGTATGGAAATAATTATAACGGAGATATTTCTAAATTAATTTATGGGGGTATGTCTGATCAAGATTTGAAGTTTTTATTACTGATGAAGTCACAACATAAATTGATTATGACGGAGTATAATGATATTGCAACCCCCACTTCAAAAGAAATACGTAACAAATTTGAAGATTCATTTGGCGTAAGATGGACCGGCTGGGTTGGAAGATATTTCCAGAATCTGGATACGACTATTAATAAGGGAATCCCGATTTGGTTAGTAAGAGATTATAAATTGCAGCATAACAATAAGTGGCCTTTTAAGAAATCAGGTATTGCATTCGTCAATGACAACGGAAGGGTGGAGGTGCTTGATAAGAATCGGGATTTAAAAGATGAAGTACCGTACATTTTAACTAATGAAAGAAATCAGGAAAGATTTCAAGTGCCTGAGAAGATTAAATATTCATATTGGTTTGACGTTATGCTGACTTCGCATTCCAATGATGTTATATCGGTTTATCAGATAAAAACTAACACAAGGGGAGATTCAATTTTAAATTCAATGAATATTCCAAATCCATTTCCCGCCGTGATTGAGCATTATGATAAGGATTATAAGTTTTATTATTTTTGCGGTGATTATTGTGATAATTCGGTGGATATGCTGTTTACGGATTTTTTAGGCATTTCCAATTTTAGTCCATTGTTCTATTCGGCAAATGAAATTTCCGAAAGAGAAAGTTTTTTTTGGCTCTATTACAAACCATTGGTTTCCACAATTCTTCATGAATATTATACTACAATAAATAAAAAATAAATTGAATCATATTAGAAAATAAACTGAGAAGGGATTAATCTTTTTGTCTTCAGCATATAATCATTCCTTTGCATAAAGTCATCAAACAAATTTCCTACCTTATCCAGCATAATTTGATTATTAGACGGAATTAGATTTAGGTTCTCGTCTATTCTATATAAGATTTTATCCGATAGAAAATAATCGTGATACAAATAATCTAGGAGTTCATTTTTATTCCTCATTAAAGGATAGCTGTGGACGTCTCTGAATTGTCTTACTGTATCTAAGCCGGAACCTATAAAAGTCGTTTCTGTCGGTATCTGGATTTTGTAATTTTTATTTAAAAAAGCAAGAATAGACGGAGCAATATCGAACTGCGAAGAGACGGAAGAAAATATTGCGGTTCTTTTAAGCATAGGTGAGAAAATTATAAGCGGAACGTGAAATCTGTCAATTTGATTCAAAATAGGAATTTCCGGCATTCGATGATCACCGGTTATTATAAAGATTGTGTTGTTATAATCAGCTCTTTTTTTATACTGATTAAAGAAGTATCTATAAGCATCGTCTGTATACACCACGGTGGAAAGCATCTGCCGGTAACTTTTATCCTGTGCAATAATATCAGAGCTTAAATTAAGTTTGCT
>JAKBMG010000033.1 GCA_021831685.1 Bacteroidota bacterium
TGAAGCTATTAGCCCCAACATAATTGCAGGACCTACAAGCACGGCAATTTGCAGCACCATCAGGTTCAGCGCTAAATTGACCAGATTCAACGTTAACATAGTAATTACCAAGGCAGGAATTGATTCGACAAGATACACCTTAAACCAATTCTTCCTTCCCCAGCCTAAAGCTTCAGTAACTCCCCAGCAGCTTCCGAGAGAAATGACAATAAGTGCGATGAACGATGCGGCTATCAAACCTATCCCGAAAATTATTGGGGCGGACGTTCCAGCTACAGAAGATAAACCTCGCGATAAAATTCCTGGTGATGCAAAATCTAAAGAGTCCTTGTTCACTCCAATTGTAGCAATTACAATAGCTATCATTATTAGCTCTGAAACAATTGCCCCAATAGCTGTCTCAAGTCTAACCGCCCACAGGCTTTTAGCTGTTATCCCTTTCTCGGCAGTTGCTGATGCCTGGTAAAAAAGCATGAACGGCATAATAACCGCACCGACGTTTGCTGCAAGCAGAAAGATAAAATCGGGCGACATGGAAAAATAAAATGGCGTTACTTGAATCCCTTTCCGTGCTGTTAAATAAGCGGAAACAGCCCAGGAGACAGCAAACAAAATTGAGATTACCAGTAAAGGTTTCTCAGCTTCAGCATATTTTCGCTTGTACACTAAAAGAACATGTGCAATAAAAATAAAGGGTACGGAGATCTTCGGAGAGATTCCAAAAATCTCGAAACCAATTGCTGCGCCGGTGTATTCCACTACATAACTAATTATATCCACAAGCGCCATTGGTATAGCAGCAAAGACCGCCATCCGTTTGCTGAAGTTTTCTCTGATAAGCTCGCCTAATCCCTTGTTTGTTACGGCGCCAACTCTGCCGGCTACTTCCTGTATAACAAACAATGGAACAGCTAACAATAACAGGAACCAAATAAGTTTAGTACTGTAAACTGCGCCGGTCTCGGCTGCTGTTATTACGCTTGCTGCGTCTACATCAGCAATCATAACAAGCCACGCTGGACCCCAAACCTTGAGCATATCCCACACCTTTGGCATATTTTTGATTTTCTTTGTAGTTGTGTTTGAATCACGCAGCTCTATTTTTTCAGCTGTTCTTTCGTCTCTCATAGTTATTTTCTTTTATTCTTTTCAATATCTTAATATATTTTACACACCGGTGCGCGTCAATCACCATTTGTTGGTAATTTATGCTACCTAATTTTGTTAGTCATAATCCTGTTATTGTCTAAACGATTAAAGATTGCTGATGACGGACTTCAATTTTCCTTGCATCGTCTCAGCTACTTCGCCAAGCGATTCATTCTTTACCGCCTGCATCGATGCAATTGGATCTATTGCTGCTACAACCGTTTCATTATTACCATTCACATAAACAATTACGTTGCAAGGCAGCATCAATCCAATTTGTTCTTCAGCTTGCAGAGATTTATAAGCAAACGGCGGATTGCAAGCGCCAAGTATTTTATACGGCTTAAAGTCAACATCAAGTTTCTTCTTGAGGGTCGCTTTAACGTCAATTTCCGTCAGCACACCAAATCCTTCTTTCTTTAATTCTTCGGTTACTTTTTCAATTGCTTCATCGTAACCGAGATTAACTACTTTTGAGAATCCATAATTTGTTTGATTCATTTCATTCAACATTTTTGTTACTCCTATTTTTATTCTAATTCAAAACCTTCTTTTTTAATTTCGCTTTCCAAATCTTTATATGCAACAGCTTTGGGATTATATGCTATGTATACCTGTCCTGATTCTGTGTGTATCTCGAAATCATTAACTCCTTTAATTTTTCTTAATACATAGCGCAATTTATTTTCTTGTTCTTTCTGCAGCTTGGTGAAACAAATTGCTGTTTTTGTTTCATTAATGCTTATATTTTTAATAACCTTCCCATTAGCTTTATCATATATAATATCAGCTTCTACGTAAAGACCATAAGGCAAATCAGTAAGCTTTGTATCTTTATTTTGGTATTTTACAGTTATTGTTGTGTCAATCTTTACCGGCATACAAGCTTTAGTGCCTAACACACAGATTACAATTTCATCCTTGCCCATTTTTTCATTGCCTATTGTGCCTTTTACCTTATTTGTATCTTGTGCACAACCGTTTGCAATTAGTAAAGATGAAATAAAAACCATCAATTTAAATTTATTGAATATTCTTTTCATAAGTTTTCCTTGTAGTGAATAATTTCCCGCCGTTTATAGACAGCGGGAAGATTCATTTAACTTTTCATTGATTAAATATTACCAGCATCTGCCGCAGTTATACATACCGCGGTGATTTCTCATGCCGTAATCCATATATCCGTGGTTTCTCATTCCATAACCCATATCTCCTAAGTCCGTCATATTCCGTTTTTATTTTATTGACCTGGTTTATCTGGTTGTTACTAAGCCAATACTTTTCCGGAACATTAGAGTTCCACCATGATGAATCATAAGTATGATTCATAGAATTATTTTTCTTTGGCTGGTTTTGCGCAAATAGTGTTAAAGATACAAGCAGAGCCGCGATTACTATTGCAATTCCTGCGTACCATTTTTTATTTGAAGTTAACATTGTTTTACTCCTTAAAATGTTTTTAAAATTATATTTATATTATTATTTAAATATCCTATTTAATTCTCAGATGCCTAAGCGTCGTCTAAAAAGAATAAATTGAAAAGAGAGGATGCCGAAGCGCCCTATGAAAAGGGAAGGCTAAATCAGAAATGTTCTGTTGTAAAGATAAATTTGAGTATTTTCTTTTGGTGGAAAATAGTGCTCGCTATCCGTTTTGTTTAATGAAACAATATGTAGGGTTGTTTCATCAATATGATTAATCCGGGCTGATTTTACAATGTTAAGTTTAAATAAATTGTTTGCTGTGGTCTTACTAATTTCTGTTTTTATTACTCTTACAACCAGACAATAATCCTCTGCCGGCGGATGCTGCTTTTCAATCGTATACTGTCCGATTTCGGAGTAGGTAAACCAAAACAGCAGCGGCACTAAAACAAAAATAGCTGCAATAAGTGAACGGTATTTTGATAAATGTTTAATCATTTCTTAAAAATTTATACTAATCTGATGCCAGAGTTTTATAAAAGCTTCCTACAAAAATAAAAAAGATTCAAGCAACATTCACTATTATATTCCAAGCTTCGGGAATATTTCTTTCTTTTTTTTCTTTTGAAATAAAATATTTCAAGCCTCATCCTGCAAATATTTAAACCCAAGCTTAAGTTAAAGTTCGGTTTTCACTACTTCCATATCTGATGTTTCTAAACCAATCCGATATTTTGAGATTTTTTAATAAACATAATTTCTAAATTCCAAACTTAACGCCCGCCGAAAAAGTATATGCCGGTGAAAAATTGCTTAAGCCAGCAGCGCCTATTCCGGTTAGAATTAGATTCTCGCTTACTTTATAATTTAATCCCAAAGCAATTTGTCTGGGCGGTTCGTAGCCTTTTAAGACTTCAGTGTAGGCACTATAATAAAGCAGTAAAGAATATTCGCCGTCATTGAAGAATTTTCCGAGTCCGAAAGAATATGTAAATGGATTTTCGTAAGTGATGCCCGTCGGATCGCCAAAATTGATATATCCTAAATCTAGGATTGCAACAAATGAATTTAGATTGTCCGAAAGATCGAAGCTTTTTCTAAGCGTAAGGGAAGCGCCGTAATCGTACTGACCGGTGCCAATTCCCATGTGAGTGGATGCAGTGGGAAATTTAACATTAGCATTTACAATAACATCAGTAAAAAAATCGATTTGAGAAACTAACTGGTAGTTTAAATAAAGATATAAATCGCCCAAGCCCCAGTTCATCCCGCCAACGGCGCTTGAAGTAGAGCCCATCATAGAACTACCGCTGCCCATCATTCCGCTGCCGCTTGAACCGCTGTTCTGCATATTTCCATAACCGTTTTTTGAATTGCCTATTGGAAGCATCATTCCGCCGGATTGACTGATAAAATTATTTTGATTGCCAACAACCGGAATGGAAAAAGAAATTCCGAAATTGCCGCTTTGATAACCGACTCCTCCGTAAAGCGAAACAACATTATCGAAGGAGTTGTAAATAAAATTTCCACCGGCTAACTGGAGATTTGTATTTATGTACCAGCTTGATTGCTTTACAGGCAATTCTTCTTGCGCAAATAGATTTCCATTTGATAGAAATGCAGAAAGAAGAATAAGGAAGCCGGCCAAAGCTGACCTCCTTGAAGGACTAAAAATATTTTTAAGATCCATTTTTATTTTTTACCCTTTTGCAATTGTTCGGCGTTATTAAGCATGGCGCCGTAATTTTTCATCATAGACTGCATATCTTTCATCATGCCGTCCATGTGATTTTTCATATCGCTGTTTTTCATCATCTCATCGTTCTTCATAATGTTTTGCATTTGGGTAAGCATGGTTTTCATTGTCTTACCCATATCGTTCATATTTTGCGTCATACCCATCATGCCGTTATTCATGCCTTTCATATCCTTGCCCATGTCCATTCCCTTCATATTCCCTTTCATAGATGAGTTCATTGAATTCATCATCTGGTTGGATTTGTCCATCATCTTATTCATTTGAGTCATCATGCTTTGCATGTTAGTCATCTGGCTGTTCATATTCTGCATGTGCTGATTCATGCCGCCCATGCCTTGAGCAAGCAAAGATGAGCTGCTGACGATGAATAAAAGAAAAAGTCCTAAAATTATAGAACAACAATTTCTTAAAAGACTGCTGGATGTGTTTTGTGTTTTCATTTTTTGATTCTCCAATCTGTTGATTTATTTGTGTTAAAGTTAATTATTTGATAGAGCCGGTTTCAAGTCTATTCGTCACTTTCGCCTTGAGTTTCTTTATCGAGTGCCTGGTATTTTTCTTTCGTAATAGTTGGAAGCTTTTTAGTAAATGCAACAATCGCCCAAATCATTTCATCGGAGTGAGTTGGACCGAATGCCGGCATGCCGGTCATCTTTAAGCCGTTTTTAGTTATCCAGAAAAGTTGCTGCGGAGTCCAGTCATTTGCAACTTTTGCAAGAGTAGGAGCCTTTGGATAAAGACCTTGCCCGATTTCACTCCGTTCAATACCAGGACCGCCGTGGCAGCCGACGCACATTTCACGGTAATGAACAAAGCCCATCTTTACAAGATCGGAATCGTTAAGATCGGGAGTTTTAATATTATTGTCCGCATTATGTTTAATAGAATTATCCCGGACGGTATTCATCGCCCACAATGTTATTGGGTCGTGAGGAACCCTTGCACTGATATCAAAAATTCCGGAATACATATAAATAAGTCCGCCAATAATTAGAAGCACAATTACTGCGCCAGCGCCAATCAGATATTTTTTCATGAGCCCACCTCAATGATTTTGTTCGTAAGTATGTTATTTATTAAAATCATCTTAATATTTTGCGTTATTCAGACCGTAAAAGTTGGAGTAATGGAGTGTTGGAATTTTGGAAAACTGGAGTAATGGTATATTGGAATAATGGTACAACCGGTTAGTTACACAGAGTACCACAAAGTAAGCACAGAGTTTCACAGAGTAAGACTTCAACAGGCTTTTGTGCGTTAAAGGATTTGATAATATTTTTTGAAATCTTACCATTATTTCATCACTCAAAACTATTTCATTTATATTCATAATATTAATTATAGGTTTAAGATTTTGTTCTCTCTATTCCGCCTTAAAACAACTATAACGAAACCAATTGACATAATAAAAACTCCAATCCAGACAAAGCTTATAAACGGCTTTGTGCTAACTTCAACTGTTAATATCTCTGAAGGAGCAGCTGCAGAGTTATCTTTTAGAGAAGTATGTTCGACTTTTGTATTGTTGTTATCGTTATTATCAACATAAGAGAGCGGTGAGAAATATAAATCCTTAGTTAAGCCGGCATAAATATAAGGCTCTCTCATTATTTCGTTATTAAAATCAGAGATAAACATAACCGGAGAAGCAGTGAAGGATTTGTTCTTTTCTTTTACATTTATATTGAAAGCATATTTGTCGCCATTCCCAATTGCCGCGGCGCCTGTAAAAGTTAGCTGATTATTTAAAACATTTTTTGTTATTCCTTTAGGTAGATCAATCTGCTGTGAGCTGCTGAGAGTGCTTGAGGCTAAGACACCGAACAAGAAAAGAGCAAAGCCGATGTGTGCTAAGTGACCACCCCAGAAATAAAATCCGTTTCTAAAAACTCTAATCAACATTTGAATATTTACAACTATTGTAAATATTATTGAATAAAGAAAAACGATGAGAGCGAAACCTTTAATACCTAATAAGACGAAAATCGCCACACTTATAATTAGTGAAATTAAAAGAGAAGGAATCACGCCTCTAACAAAATTGCTGCCTTCGGTTTCTCTCCATCTTAAGAATAAAGTAAAGCCAATGAGCAAGCCCATAATAATAACCAGCGGAAGATTCATTTTATTGTAGAAACTTGTTTCAACAGACTCGTTAATCAATGGGGCGGAAGTGCCGACAAAAACAACTAAAGCCGATGCGACAAGGAATAGTGAACCGTACAGCAATCCGTTTTCTCTTGAAAGAAATTTTTCTTTAATGTTGTTTAAACCGGCTAAATATTTTCTGCGGTAATAAACTCCGCCGAGACCGATGACAGTAAAAGTAAGAATAAAGAGAATTAGAAAAATATAAACGGCTGCGCCGGGGTCTTCAAACGAATGAACAGAAGCTTTAGATAAAATTCCGCTTCTTGTTAAAAAGGTGCTGTATAAAACCAGCAAAAACATTAACACGGCAAGAACGATATTTGTTTTGGCATAACGACCAAGTTTATCCTTACTTGATATCTGAGTTTGCTTTTGAATTAGCATTGTATGGATAAGCGCAACGCTGATAAGCCAGGGAATAAGACTAGCGTTTTCAACCGGATCCCAGCCCCAGAAGCCGCCCCATCCGAGAACGCCGTAAGCCCAGTATCCGCCAATCATTAAACCAAGCCCTAAAACTACCGATGCGGCAACAGTCCAGGGCAAAGCCAATTTTATCCATTGGTCATACTTGTTTTTTATTAAAGCGGAAACTGCAAATGTGAAAGGAACAATGGAAAGTGCAAAACCAAGGAACAAAATAGGAGGATGAACTTCCATCCAGAAGTTTTGTAAAAGGGGATTAAGACCTTTACCCTTTATTAAAAAATCTCCGACGGCAATACCGTTGGATTTAAGAGACGAGATAAGGTCAGGTCCCATTTGAACAAAAGATTGATTAGTCTTTGAATCGTTGAAGATAAAATTCTGAAGTATCGGTAAATTTAAAAGCGATTGATTTATATATTTTACGTCGATGTAATTAGCTTCCGACCAAATAAAATTGAACGGGCTTTTAAAGAACGGCGTAACCATTGCAATTAAGAAGACGAGCACGAGAGAATATATCATCATAAAAGCTGGTTCTATTCCTTGCTTTTTTGATGTGTAATTCTGTAAGACAATACCGGTTACAACAGCCAAAAACAGCCATAAAAGAAAGCTGCCTTCTTGTCCGGCGTAAGAAGTAGACAGCAGAAGTCCGGTTGTAAGATCAGCATTGCTATAATCAAAGACATATTTGTACTGATACTGATGAGTTAAAATTATGTATAGAAAAAACAAGCTTGCACTAATTACAAGAGCAGACATAATATGATAGCCGTATCTTGCAAAGACGAGCGCTCTTTCATTTCCGTTAGAAGCTTGATAATACATTACGACGCTATATATCGCGGCAATAAGAGCTAATATTATAAATACATTTCCAAACATTTTAATATTCCATTTACATTATTTTTTTCTTAATAAACTATCTAATAACGGCTGAGCCGAATCTTTTGTTTTAATTAATTCTCTAAGCTTCTTAATTATTACCCGGTAATTTTCTTCGCTGCCGGTTTTATTATAAATAACCGCAAGCATATAGTAGCTTTCAGGCTCATCAGGGTATAGCGATTGTTCTTCATCTGCATTTGCAAGCGCTTCCGGCAAATTATTTTTTAGTAAGTACAAGTTTGCCAGAAGCAGATGAAGCTGCTGATAACGGCTATTAGTCCTTAAAAGCTTTTTGCCTACTTCCAGAGCGGAATCGATTTGATTTTTGGCTTGATAAACGCCCATCATTCCGAAAAGTGCATTTTCATTTTCCGGATTAATTTTAAGCGCACTTGAAAATGATTTTTCGGCATCGGCTAATTTATTTTGTCGGAAATAAAAAGTGCCCAAAGCTGAAAACGTTTCATCACTTTTAGGATTTAATTCAGCCGATTCAATTAAATGAGTGACGGCTTCCTGCATATCATCCAGGTAGCTATAGAACGTACCGAGGTTGTAATGAGTAAGGTAATCACACGGATAAAGATTTACGGCTTTCAATAAATATTTCTTTGCCTCTTTTGTTTTACCAAGCTGAAGATATAACATGCCCAGATTATTTAAAGCAACCGAGTCATCAGGATTCTTTTTCAGGATATTCAAATAGTGCTGTTCTACGTTTGGCATACCGCTTTCAACTACCGGAAGTTTCTCAATTGTAGCAGATGAAGTGTCTTTACCGCCTTGTGCAAAAACAGTTGAACCGGCAGCTATTATTACACAACTAAAAATCAATATTGCAGACAGCAAGAACAGTCGTCTAATTAAAAATATTTTTTGCAGAAGTTTCACTTTTTCAACTTTAACTATTTGGATAAAATAAATTTTTATCATCCTGGCGAATTGCCTGGAAATTAGAATGGTTTTCAAAATCTTCAACGAACACGTAATGATCCACTGCGTTACCGCATGTACCATATTTATGAATTACTTTTTTGATGTGACTAACTATATAATCCTCACAGACAAATGTCATCTCGGAAATCTGGGATAACGGTTTAAAATGTTCAATTACGGTTATATCTTGAATTCCCAGCGCTTGTAATTTTTCAACAACCCAATGAACTCTTGTTGTATTTACACCCACTTTAACCGATTTCATGATTCTTCATCCTTTCTGTTATTTTTAAGTTGACCTGATTTGTCAATTTTATTAAGATAATGTTCTATGAGGTATTTCTTCGGATTTTTAATAAAGCTTATTTTGCATCCCGGCGCACAGAAAAAATATTTTTCTCCTTTATATGTTATACTTCCTGCGGCGTCTTTTTCATTTATTGTCATTCCACAAACCGGGTCTTTTACCATACAAACGACTCTTCTAGTTTTCTTTATTTGATAATTTAATTATTGGCTAAAATCCTACTAATTTGAATTCCAGACCTTGCTTGGACTAACTTTATACTTGGAGACAAATTCAGATTTAAGAAATCCATATTTATTCGCGAGGTCAACTACAACATCATCGGGCTTTTCATTTTTTTCAAGTTTAGTTCTAATAAATTGTCTTTCCTCAGAAGCTGTGCCGCAAGTACAAGATTCCAATGATGTATAGTTGCATTCATTTGTAACGCATGAACAAGCAAATTTTGATGCGATTGCAGTAACTTGCGCTTCAATTGCCGGGTTAGAACTTTTTCTTTCAACGGTTAATCCCCTGCCATTAGGGTTTTTATGGGATATTAAATCAAATGAAATGGCAATTAAAATTGAGGTGATAACAATTCCAACCGTAATCCACAATAGTTTTAGATTGGGAGTATTGGTCTTTAAGCTGTTTATATTTCTCTTATTCTTTTTCTTGTCTAAATAAAGCTTCGGTTTCACCTTTGCAGTTTTACCTTCAAAAGAATGCAGTTCACTTCCGCAGTTGCTACAGAACTTGCCGTTAACGTCATTATCAAAACCACAGTTTTTACATTTCATTTTTCTAATTCCTTTCACCAGCACTGCTCATTAAGCCATAGCTTTTATGCCGTGCTCTTTTGTCCTAATACTAATTGCATAGGAAATATCGGAGACAAAAATTTTGCCGTCACCTTTTCTGCCGGTATGAGCTTTAACCAAAATTATGTTTATAAATTTTTCAAGCTCATCATCGGAACAAATAAGTTCAATTTTCGTACTGCTGCAATATTTTTCGCAAAATTCTATTGAGAGCTGTGAAGCTTCAGGGTCAGCCCAGCCGCCTACTGCCGAAACATCAATAACAGTAAGACCTTTTACCCCGGCGTGTTCAAGCTCGAAGATAACGTCGTCTGCTTTATCCGGTCTTATGTATGCTTTTATTTCTTTCATGATTATTAACCTTTCTTCTTTTTACTCAATCAATTGTAGTTCCGTAAAGCTCAGAATATTATAATCTCATCTGAATTAATACTTATAAATAGAACAACATCAGCACATACAATTTTCTTTTTTTAACTGCTGAAATGTTTTTTGCCATAATCGCCCGAGTGTAGCAAGGCTTTAGAATCAGTCAGGTAGTCAACAGCAGGAATTTCAATAACATTCAGGTTTTTAACGCCGGCACGCTCAAGTTCACAAATTACATCATACATTTTCTTAGATTTAACATGAACTTTTTTTGCTTTCATAACAGTTAATCTCATATTTTATTTTGTTCTTATTACTAGTTTTGCATTTTAATATCAGCATGGGTGCATTTATTTATACATTTATGCATCTATGCAAGTTTATTTATATCAAATAACGAAATGCAAAAGTGCCAGAGCCTGGTTTGCAGAAGCAGTCTGGCGCACTTGATATTCCAATCCGACTTTTACATTTGGAAGAACAAGATATTGAAAGCCCGGGGTAATTGCCCAGTTCGTTTGCCGTACTGTCGGATCGGGAGAAGCGGCCATGTCTTTTAGCCATAATATTTCATATCTTCCTACAAAAACGAGACGGTCTGTTTGGAAATAGTTACATTCAACGAAACCACCATGAAATGTGGTAGAAGTATTCAAGCCATCATAATTATTATCACTTCCATGAACTAAACTAGTACGAACGTTAAGTTTATTTATTACTATACTTGCATCTCCGCCTACTCGAATAAAATTATCTTGATGATTCAGATCAGCACTATCTGAATAGACATAATTATCACCAACATAAGCAAATACACCTACAGTACTTTCATCAAAGTTCTTAGCGAGACGGAAATAAAAATCTTTAGCAGGATTATTATCAAATAAGCCTGTATTTGGATCCGTTTCAAAGCCGTTGCCATTAACTACCCCAGTCCAATACCAAAAATCATTTCCAAGATCGCCGGATAGTTCCATACCAAGCTGCGGCTGATCGATTGAGAATGAATTACCACCTATAGTTTGGCTGTAAATTAAATAGTTGAATGCCATAAGTCTTTCAATTTCAGGCGAAAATGAAAGCGGCAGTTCATATTGCCCTGCGCGAAGGTTAAATAAGTCGCTGCCAAAGAGATCATTTATTCGCAACTCAATTGCCAGAGGTTTTCCGTAATGTCCCGATTCCCAAAGATGCGTGTGCAAGTAGAAAGCGACCTTCTGTGAAAAGTTAATACCGGCGTTTAGCTGAATTTCATCTATCCCGGTCTCTGTGCCTATGCGCTGATTATTCGGATAAAATTCCTGGTTGATTTTCCCATGCAAATCAAGAGGCACTTCGCCGAAGCCCTGGTTCCAGAAGCTTTTTGCTTTGTATGTTGAAATCATTTCGTCCGGCGTGCGGAACCCGTTGTTTTTAAAGTCTCTGCCAAATGAATTAAGCTGAGGAAAAATTGTATGACACATATCGCACCCCACTTTATATTTCCTTGAAAAGGATGGTATAGCATACAATGAATTAGCAAGAATAAATGAAAAAATAACACATAAGAAACAGGGAGTAGCAGATTTACGTAACATATATACCTCGAAATAAATTCTTATATAATAGATTCTTTCTATGCTTTTGGCAAAAGTTTAATCATTAATATTAAACTTCCTTGAAATTATAGTTTTTCATAAATGAAATTATTATGCCATAGAAAATATTTGATATTAAGGTAGATTTGAAGACTTCTAAGCAAGGAGAATATGAAATGACTAAAGAAGTTTAAATATTTTTAAGATATTTAAAACTAAATTCATTTAGAAAGGACTAATTATTTCGATAGCTGGAAAATATACTCAATAATGCAAAGTCATTCCAGCGCCGTATCCCATATCGCTATCGAAATGAGTTGAGATGCCAAAGTATTTAGTAACTCATTACGCAATCTTTGGAATACCTGTCTGCCGGTAGAGACCGTTGCACATCTCCAAAATGTCATTTCGACCGGAGGGAGAAATCTCTTTTTAGACAGTTTTGAAACCTCTATTTTCATTGGAGACGAAATAAAAGAGTTCTGCAACACTCTCGATAGGCTGGTTGGAAAATGGAGTGATGGAATTGACTATTTATTCCAATATTTCAAAATTCCATTACTCCAAAAGGAAATAATGTGTAAGATGAGTTAATAAATAAAATTACGGAGAATAAACGATAATCCAAATCCAAGCTTTCCATCTCTATCAAGCATTGCATCATCTATAAAAATAATTAAACTCAGTTTTCAAAAGACAGAAAATTGCTAATTGTGGAAACAAACTTTTTTAAGTCAAATGGTTTAGCTATGTAATAAGATAATCCTTGTGAAAGAAAATATTCCTCATCACCCCTCATAGCGTATGCGGTGACGGCAATAATGGGGACATCTTCATAACCTTTTATTTTTCTAATGCTTTGGGTAGCCTGTATTCCGTTCATCCCAAAATCCAATTTTATATCCATCAAAATTAGTGCATAACTGGTTTCATTGGCCAAATCTATTGCTATTTCTCCCCGGTTAGTAGTTTGAAGCTCGCAGATATTTTTTAAAAGATATTTGATGATATCTTTTGTCGGTTCATCATCTTCAACAAGTAGTACTTTTCTCATGTATCTTAAAGTTATGAAAACAACTTATTCTTATATACAAATCTAAAACATTTTATTAATATGAAGCAATAAAAAAATATGCGAAGAATTATTCATCAATCGCAAGATATTTATCAACAATGTCGATCAAATCTTGTCTACCAAATGGTTTAGAAATATAGTCGGTTAACCCTTGTGAAAGGATTCTGTCTTTGTCTCCTTTCATTGCAAATGCGGTAATGGCAATGATAGGAACATCTTGGTAAATCTCAAACTTTCTTATTTCTTTTGACGCTTCAATTCCATCCATGCCGCGTCCTAATCCTATATCCATTAAAATAATATCATAGAAATTATCTTTAACTTTTTGAAGCGCTGTTTCTCCATCTTCAGCCATATCAATTTCATAAAGCTTTTTTAACGAGAGTTTAACAAACTCTCTGCTTGCCATATCATTTTCCACGAAAAGAATTTTTGCTTTTTTTGCAAAAACCGAAATAATATTTCCATTCCCGGGCTTCACTTCACTCTCTGTCTTTTTCTGCGCGATCTCTTCTTTATAAGATGGGAAACGGATAGTAAAAGTTGAGCCAATTCCTTCCTCACTTTTTACGGAAATAGAGCCTTCCATGAGTTCCACAGACTTTTTGGTTATAGTGAGACCAAGACCCGTGCCCTCGTAATTTCTGCTTATACCTTCGCTCGCCTGACGAAATTCTTCAAAGATAAGATTGATGCTCTCTTCGGAAATGCCTATACCAGTATCTACAAACCTTAGAACCGCCCACGTTTTTTCTGATGTCGTTTCTTCGTCAATTTCTACATCTATTCCTCCTGCATTAGTATATTTAATTGCATTGTTAAGAAGGTTGTTAAAAATCTGGGTGAAGATTCTTTCGTCAATTTTAATAAAAATATTTTCCTTTAGGCTATTTTGTCTTAAATAAAGATTTTTCTTTAACGCAGCACTATCATAATTTTTAATAAGCTCGGATACCGTTTCCCTCAAATTAACGGGAGTTAAATTTAGGTCGAGCTTATTCGATTCTATACGCGATAAATCAAGAAGTTGGTTAAGTGTCTGAAGTAACCTCTCTCCGCCTGAATGAATAATCTCTATCATCTCTTTTTGCCCAGGGTTTTCCAACTCGTCTTTTAATATTTCTGCAAAACCTAAAATGCCGATCATCGGAGTGCGTAGTTCGTGGCTCATATTAGCAAGGAAGTTTGATTTAAGCCTGCTCATTTCCTCAGCTTTTTCTTTAGCAGATATTAGTTGCTTTTCTGCTTCTTTGCGCTCCGTTATTTCCCTAAATATTGAAAGCAGTTTTGTAGGTTGATTTTCTACATCAATAAAAGAATTCGAAATTTCCAACCAAATTTTTCTCCCGTCCCAATAGGTAACCTCATTCTCGTAATTCAATCTTACTTTACGACTCTTAAAATCCGCCTTAAATTTTGATACTAAATGTGGGTCAGAACTGGAGTATACAATATCATAAGTTTTGCCTTCTAATTCTTTTTTGGTTTTGCCGACTAATTTGCAGTATGCCTGGTTAACTTCCAGAATTATGCTGTTTCCATCTGTTAATCTTAGGGCATCAATTGAATTTTCCCACACCGATCTGAACTGCGCTTCCGATTCAACAATTTTAACCTCTGATTTCTTCTTTTCTGTTATGTCTTCTTTTACTGCAAGAAAATTTGTCATTTTTCCTTCAGCATCTAAAATTGAAGAAATCACAATTGATTCCCAAAAAAGTTCACCATTCTTTTTTTTGTTAAGAATTTCTCCCCGCCATTCATTCCCTGAGATGATAGTATTCCACATCTCCCGGTAAGTTGACAGTGGAGTTAAACCCGACTGAATAATTCTTGGATTTTTTCCCTTCACTTCATCAAAGGAATAGCCGGTTACTTCTGTAAATTTTGGATTAACATATTCAATATTGCCATTTAAGTCTGCGATTATTACTGTGTTAGGGCTTTGCTCAATTGCACGAAGTAATTTTCTTAGCTCGTAAATAGCATTTTTCCTAACAGTTACATTAAACACTGTTCCGATTATTGCAACTTTTCCTTGGTGTTTTATTAGACCTGCGGTAAAATCTACCCATAATTCTTTTCCCTCTTTCGTTATGATTTTGAACTCATATCTGGAAGGAACAGAGAGCCCATTCATACGGTCTATTTCTCTACTTGTAATTAACTGTCTGTAATCAGGATGAACTATTTCCCAAATTTTCTTTCTTAAAAATTCTTCTCTCGAATATCCGGACATTATTAGCGCGGCGTTATTTACTTCTATAAAGTTTTCGTCTTGGTAAATAAAAATTCCGGTGGTTGTTGTGTCTGTCAATGTGCGAAAAAGACTTTCGCTCTCCCTTAGATTTTCTTCCGCTATTTTTCTTGTCGTAATATCAAAGGCGGTTCCGATTATAGCCGGTTTACCATCGTATTCAATTATACCTGCTGTATAGTCGAGCCATAGCTCCTTCCCTTTTTTAGTCAATATTTTAAATTCATATCTCGTGGGAACTGATGATCCTATCTGCCGATCTTTACTTCGTTTAATTACTTCATTCTTAAAATCAGGGTGAATTAAATCTCCGATTCGCATCGTTAAAAATTCTTCTTCTGAATATTCCGACATCTTAACTGCGTAAGGATTTACATATAAAAATCCATCTTCTCGGTAGATGAATATTCCCGATGCTGTTGTTTCTGCTAAAGAACGGAAACGGGTTTCGCTTTCCCGCAAAGAATTTTCAGCTATTTTCTTCTCGGTTATATCCTGAATATGTGATATATAATAAAGTGGCTTACCATTGCTATCTCTGTGAACAATTATTCCAAGAAAAGCCCAAATTACTTTACCTCCCTTTGAAATATATCGTTTCTCAAAGTGAACAGAGTCTTCCTCGCCATTAAATAGCTTTGACATGAAGTCAATACTTTTTTGTACATCTTCAGGATGAGTAATTGAGACCATGTTAAGGTTAACAAGCTCATTTTCATTGTAGCCTAGCATGTTACAGTATGCGCGATTAACTTTTAGGAACTTTCCCTCAAGACTTGTTATTGCATTTCCAATTAATGCATTATCAAATACTACGCGGAACCGCTCCTCGCTATCAGTCAAAGCCTTTAATGTTTCAACTCTTTCAGTAATGTCGTGTATAATGCCCAATACGTTTCCGTCACTCATTAACTTTACGTTGACTTCAATTGGAAATAGAGTTCCATCTTTTCGTTTAATTAGTCTTTCAAAATTGAGCGGATAACCTTTGCCTAAGTTTGAGTATTGCTTTTCCGGGGAATAATCGGATCCGGCTGGATAAGTATCTTTGATATTTAGTTTCAGTAATTCTTCTCTTGAATATCTAAGCAGTTGGCAGACCTTCTCATTAGTAAATAAAATTTTGCCTTTTGAGTCCGTATTAAAAATTCCTATAATTGCCTGTTCAATAAGCTCCCGGTAATGTGATTCACTAATTCTTAGAGCTCTTTCAATTTCATTCTTCTCTTTGTTTATTCTGTTTCGCTCTAATACGGAAGAAATAGCTGGAACAAGTCGTGCAATATGATCTTTAATTACATAATCATTAGCGCCTTCTTTCATACACTCTACGGCTATTTCTTCGTTCATTGAGCCTGTTAAAATTATGAAAGGAATCTCTCTATTAATTTTATTCCTAATTTTTAATGCTTCCATCCCAGTAAAGTTGGGTAGTAGATAATCGGATATTATTAAATCGGGATTAAATTCTTGTAAAGACGCAACGTAATCACTTTTTGTTTGCACAAGTCTTTTTAAGAACTTGATGGAAGAGTTTCTTATTTCTCTAATGGTCAGTTCATAATCATTTTTATTGTCTTCTATAAAAAGTATCCGGTACACGTCTTGCAATTTGTTCTCCATTAGATAAAATCTTATTTCTCAATATTAATATTATTTCAGCACTATAATGGATATCTTCAACCAGACGAATTTCTATCTCATTGTTATCAGCCATCCCTCCACTAATTATAGATACTATTATCCTTAATTGTAATGCCCCCGTTTATTGTAAAATGAAAACTAATTCAAAAAAAATATAAAGTAAATAGTTTATATGCGTTCCATCACAGAAATGCTATTAAAAAAATTATCATTTCATTTTGCCACTGATTTCCGGAATAATTTAGTTTCTCCAAAAGGATAAAAAACAATTCGTTTTGGACAGATTTTATCAGAATTCAAAACAATCCTTATAGTATTGGCACCCAAATTTTTGCCTTTTTCTTGATTCACATATTACAAAATATTATTTTTGATATCAGCAAATATTAGTCCTTTTTCACTATAGGGCACTTCTAAAAACTTCAATACCTGCCGGTAGAGGGTGTTGCACAACTCCAAAATGTCATTTCGACCGGAGGGAGAAATCCCATGTATAGCATAGTTACACGAATTGAGCATAGGATATCTCAGTCGCGTCCGCCGCGGATCCTTCGATATGACATGCAAGTAGACATTTCGAAGGAGTCTTCGACTGCCTGTCCCGTATGCGAGAAGAAATCCCATTTTAGACAGTTTTGAGACCTCTCTTTACATTCGAGACTAAATAGGAGAGTTCTGCAACGCTCTCGGTAGGCAAGCTTGCCGCGCTATTTAATAGTTGATACCAACTGATTCTTCCAAACCATCCAAAAAATGGGAAATAAATTCAAAACAGTACCTCAAAACGTTTTGAATGCACTCTGAATGCACTCTGAATGCACTCTGAATGCACTCTGAATACACTGTGAATGCACTTCTCTTGCCCTCATCTTGTGCTGATCTCTCAACTTAAGCCCTATTTTCTAGTTTATTTCGGAATGATGAAATAATGAGGTAACTCACATTACGCTGGATTTCCATTTGGAGTCATGGAATTTTGGAATAATGGAAAAAATTAGTCTATTCCATTACTCGATTTTTCCAACCTACCTGGCGAGACTGTTGCACAACTCCAAAATGTCATTTCGAGTTATTGAAAAAGGCATTGCCTTTATTTATTAAAAGAATGACCACTTATGTCATTTCGAATCCGGCTTTAGCCGGTGAGAAATCCCATTTTAGACAGTTTTAAGACCTCTCTTTACGTTCGAGACTAAATAGGAGAGTTCTGCAACACTCACTGGCGGCAGACAGATATTACAAAGGTTGCGTAACATGACTGAGGTAATTAAAAAATCTCTATCAATTCCTTTACGCCAACACTCAATTACTCCAATTTCCCGTAGTTGCGTAAAATCGGCTATTCTTTTAGACTTTCGTCGACGTCCTCAACTCTTAAAACAAATATTGCGGCTAAAATAAAAGACACACCTCCTAATAGCAACGCATAGATTGCTTCGTCTCCGAAAATATGTTTTACGAAAAAACCCAAAATTGCTGCAGCAGTTATCTGCGGGATTACAATGAAGAAATTAAATATTCCCATATAAACACCCATTTTATTTGCAGGAAGGGAGCCTGTCAAAATTGCGTAAGGCATTGCCAGTATTGATGCCCAAGCTAAACCAATTCCTAACTCAGGTAGTAAAAGTAAATGAGGTTCTTTTATAAAATAAAATGATGCTAAACTAATTCCGCCGATAGCAAGACTAATTGCATGAACGCTTTTTCTGTTTGTTTTCTTTGCAAGCCATACTAACAGAAAAGCCATAATCGCAGCAAAACCGTTGTAAACTGCCATGAGAACACCAACCCAATCTGCGCCTTGATTATATAGTGCCGATGTAGTGTCCGTCGTTCCATAAATATGATGTGTAACTGCGGGAGTCGTGTAAATCCACATTGCAAATAATGCAAACCAGGAAAAGAATTGAACGTAAGAAAGTTGTACCATTGCTTTTGGCATCTTAAAAAGATCATTTATTACTACTACTAATCCGCCTGTAGTTTTCTTTTGCTCGGTAAGAAATCCGACAAGTATTTGGAGAAGACCAAAAACAGTTATTCCAAGGAAAAATACACCGAGACCGTAATCCATGTATATAAAAAAATAAAAAATTGTAAAAAGAATAATCCCGGTTATACTCCAGATCATTCCCCATAAATAAAATTTATTAGGCTCAATAAAATCTTCGTTCTGTCGGTAAGAGTTCCTGTTTTTTTCGTTTCCTTCACTGAATCTTTTTAACTCTTCCGGAGAATATTCTTTAGAACTTAAAACCGTCCACAACACTGCAATCAAAAATATAGCTCCCCCGATGTAAAAGGATAATTTAACGGAAAGAGGGATTACACCTTCTGCTGCGGTATTACTTATTCCGAACCAGTTAGTCATTATATATGGAAGGGCAGATGCAACAACAGCTCCTATGCCTATGAAAAAACTTTGCATCGAAAATCCGACTGTTCTCTGTTCTGAGGGAAGCATATCTCCTACAAAAGCGCGGAACGGCTCCATCGAAATATTTATGGAAGCATCCATTATCCAGAGCATTCCGGCAGCCATCCAAAGTACAAAAGAATTAGGCATAATAAACAATGCAAGAGATGCGAGTATAGCTCCGGACAAAAAATAGGGGCGGCGTCTTCCAAGTCTTCCCCAAGTTTTGTCACTCATATGACCGATAATCGGCTGGACAATTAAACCAGTTATTGGCGCAGCAATCCATAAAATGGGAATTGCGTCTATCTTTGCGCCGAGCGTTTCAAATATTCTGCTTACGTTTGCGTTTTGAAGTGCGAAACCAAATTGAATCCCTAAAAATCCGAAACTCATGTTCCAGATTTGCCAGAAACTTAGACGGGGCTTTTGCATTGATAAATCCTTTATTCGTTTATTCTATCTTTGTTGCGAAAATATATTATTAGAAGGTAAAACTCCTAATGATTTTAAGCGAAAAATGAAAAACACTCTATTCAGGTAGGTAAATAATTTACTCAAGTTGACCGCCGTTGAATGTAATCCGTTAAAACGGCTGATTTATATTGTATCGAAAAAGTAGCCCACGACTTCAAGAGCCTGTGTGAAAATTAGTTTTCAAAGAATAAATATTAATATTTTTGTATAAGCCATTTTAATTTTTATTACTTAAAATTTATTCATCAATTGCCCCGCCATTTATGGCG
>JAKBMG010000201.1:0-3775 GCA_021831685.1 Bacteroidota bacterium
GAATGTCCAAGAGCGTAGGACAAATCTTAAACCAGCAGAATAACTTAGTCCCAGCTAAATTTACATTATCTCAATTTAAAAATCCCTCACGGGGAAAATTTTTGACTAATATTCCCCCAAAATTTTAATCAACTTTTATTTTACAATAATAAGACTAAAAATCATGAATAAAGATATATTACACAAGGTTTCAATATGGACTTTATTTTTAACAATCGTATTTAGCTTATCATGCAATGCCCAAAAAAAATTTGATTCAATAGTCACTGGGAAAAAAGAAGAATTAAATTCTGTTAATAAACTTGTGAAACGAGTCTTAAAGGGAAAAGCTGATGACTTTAAAACAGAGTTGATCCCCACTGAAAAAGGTAAAGATGTTTTTGAAATTGATAAAAAGGGCGACCAGATAGTTTTACGCGGGAGTGATGGAGTATCAATTGCTAGCGCTCTTAATTTTTATCTTAAAAATATTGCGCATTGCGATATTACCTGGGATGGTACCAATCTTAATCTTCCCGATCCATTACCTCTACCAGATAAAATGATCAGAAAGGAAACGCCTTATAAATATCGCTATTATTTAAATTATTGTACTTTTAACTACACCATGAGCTGGTGGAATTGGAAGCGCTGGGAACGCGAAATAGATTGGATGGCGCTTAACGGTATTAATATGCCTCTAGCTCTTACAGGGCAAAATTATATTTGGTACAAAGTATATAAAAGCTTAGGATTTACCGATAAAGATTTGGAAGGCTTTTTTAGCGGACCAGCATATTTTAGCTGGTTTTGGATGGGAAACCTCGACGGATGGGACGGACCATTACCGAAAAACTGGATGAAAAGCCATGAAGTTCTACAAAAGAAAATTTTGGAAAGAGAAAGATCTTTAGGCATGATACCAGTCCTGCCCGCTTTTACAGGGCATGTACCTCCATCATTTAAAGATAAATTTCCCAAAGCAAAATTAGTAATAACAAGTTGGCTTGGTTTTCCAGAAGTAAATATTCTTGATCCAAACGAACCCATGTTTACTAAAATTGGTAAAAAATTTATTGAAGAAGAGACCAAAACATATGGCACTAATCACCTCTATTCGGCAGATATATTTAATGAAAATACACCACCGACAAATGACTCTACTTTTTTGAATAATGTAAGTAAAAAGGTTTACCAGTCAATGGCAGTTGCGGATCCGGAAGCTGTGTGGGTGATGCAGGGATGGTTGTTTTACTTTGCTGAAAAATTTTGGCAGCCCACACAGATGAAAGCTATGCTTAATGCAGTTCCTGATGATAAGATGATCATTTTGGATTTGTACAGCGAGAGGTTCCCCGTTTGGAACAGAACAGATGCCTACTATGGCAAACCCTGGATATGGAATATGCTGCACAACTTTGGAGGAAGGATTAATCTATACGGTCTAATGAATGATGTCGCCAAAGATCCCTCAAGTGCCTTGCATAATCCAAATTCCGGTAAAATGGTGGGAATTGGTCTCACGATGGAAGGAATTGGACAAAATCCTGTCATCTATGAATTGATGATGGAGAATGTATGGAGAGAAACCCCAATCGATTTAAATACTTGGTTAAAAGATTATATTTGGCGCAGGTATGGTAAGAAAAATGTGGATGCAGAAAAGGCATGGAATATATTAAGACAAACGGTGTATGCTGACACTATAACTGCAGGGGGTCCGGTATCTATTATAACATGCCTTCCAACTTTTAATAAGGACCCAGATTATGGTGGTAGAACGACAAAGCTTGCTTATTCTCCAATAAAGCTATTAAAAGCTTTGGATTATATGATTGAGGCACATGTTAATTTACAAAGTAGCGATGGATATCAGTTTGATTTAGTAGATATTACCCGTCAGGTGTTAGCCAATTATGCCAGTGTTATTCAACAACAATTTGCAGTAGATTATAAGAAAAAAGACATAACTTCTTTCAAAAAACATACCCAACAATTTATAGAATTGATAGATGATTTAGATCGACTATTGGCTACGCGAAAGGAATTTTTACTGGGCAGATGGCTGGATAACGCTAAAAAATGGGGAACTAATGAAAACGAAAAGAAATTGTATGAGAAAAATGCCCGCGACCTCATCACACTTTGGGGAGATGGAGATGAAGATAGTGCTTTGCCAGACTATGCATGCAAGCAATGGTCGGGAATGCTGGTAGGTTTTTATAAACCTCGCTGGCAGCAGTTTTTTAAGGTGGTAACCAGTGCAATGGAAAAAGGGAGCATACCCGATCTTAAAAAATTTGAAGAACAGATTAAAAAATGGGAGTGGGCTTGGGTGAACGGGCACGAAATTTATTCCACTAAGCCCCATGGTAATCCCGTTGCTACAGCTTTGAAAATGTATGAGAAATATGCTTATCAAATTAGCCAGGCTTATTCAAATGCCGATAAATAAAACTTATTTCTATTAGGGATGAGTTCACTCTAAAAAGGGTATAAAAATTTTTAATCAATTTAGCAGAGTAATTAAATGCAGTTAAACTATATAGATTTCATAGTAATAGGGCTTTACTTTTTATTTAATCTTGGTGTAGGATTCTATTTAAGGAAGCGGGCAACCCAAAGCGTCAGTGACTTTTTTATCTCCGGAAGAAATGTTAGCTGGTGGCTAGCCGGTACATCAATGGTTGCGACTACCTTTGCAGCCGATACCCCCCTAGTAGTATCGGGACTAGTTGCAAGAAACGGAATAGCAGGAAATTGGATATGGTGGAGCATGGCTTTTAGTGGAATACTTACAGTATTTTTCTACGCAAAGCTATGGCGCAGAGCCGGTGTACTGACAGATGTAGAGTTTGCAGAAATAAGGTACAGCGGAAAACCCGCTGCCTTCCTGAGAGTCTTTCGAGCAGCATACCTTGGTCTTCCGATTAATTTAATTATAATGGGATGGGTAAATCTAGCCATAGTAAAAATTATGATGCTTGTTTTGGGAGTAAATAAAGTTGAAGCCCTCGCCATTGCCATAGGAATAATGTTTATTACAGCATCGATATCGACATTATCGGGTCTTTGGGGAGTGCTATGGACAGACTTATTCCAATTCGTGTTAAAAATGGGTATGGTGATATTGCTTGCTGTCTTTGCAGTAAATGCGACAGGGGGTATGGGCTCATTGCTGACGCAGCTACATGCAGTAGATAAATCACGGGATTCAACAAGCTCGATATTAGCGATGGTGCCTAATCTAAATTCCACCTGGATGCCGATGATAACATTTTTTGTATTCATAGCCGTTAACTGGTGGGCGTCCTGGTATCCGGGTGCTGAACCAGGTGGGGGCGGGTATGTAGCCCAGAGAATATTTAGCGCGAAGAATGAAAAACATTCACTACTTGCGACACTTTGGTTCAATATAGCACATTATGCGCTACGTCCATGGCCGTGGATTCTGGTAGCATTGGTAGCAGTAGTCCGCCTGCAGCATGATCCGCAATTCTTAGCTGACCCCGAGACAGGATATATAAAAATAATGATTTCCGACTTACCTGCATATCTACGCGGCTTGATGATAGCAGCATTTGCAGCGGCTTATATGTCAACAATCGGAACGCAGCTTAATTGGGGAGCGAGTTATTTGGTAAATGATGTTTATAAAAGATATATCAAAACAAAATCGGAAAAACATTACGTAAATTTTTCACAGATAGTAACGATGGTATTGATGATACTATCGGCAATAGTAACATTTTATATGGACTCAATAGCGAGCGCCTGGCAATTCTTGATGGCAATC
>JAKBMG010000201.1:3785-19808 GCA_021831685.1 Bacteroidota bacterium
GGGGCAGGTACAGGGCTGGTTTATATATTACGCTGGTTCTGGTGGCGAATAAATGCGTGGAGTGAAATCTCAGCAATGATAGCTGCATTCACAATATCTTTGACACTTCAATTCGGATTTCATTTTGATGAAAACGATCCAAGGCAATTTGCTTACTTGTTATTAATAACAGTGGCTTTTACAACTGCTATTTGGGTAACCGTAACGTTTTTAACAAGTCCGGAGCCAGATGAAAAGCTTTTATCGTTTTACAGGAGAGTCCGCCCCAATGCAAGATTCTGGAAACCAATAGCTAAGCAGGCAACAGATATAGCCCCGGTAAAAGATGGAATACTAAATTTAATAAATTGGATTTGCGGTGTAGCGATGATTTATTCATTTTTATTTGGTCTTGGACAAATCATACTAGGAAGTATGATGCTCGGCATTATATTCTTAGTTGCAGGATTTATTTTCGGCGGTATTATTTTCTATCAGATGAACAAGCGCGGTTGGGAAACTTTAAGTCAATAATGATGTGATTAAATTTTTAATCACCATCAACCGACTAAAATTATAATTTGCAAAGGATATTTTGTTTCTGATTTATTTTTAGAGAATATTATTAAGCCCACTCTAATTGAAGTAATATGTTATTATAAATATCACAAATCTATGTCGGATATTTATACGACGTAAAAATGATCTCCCCAAATCTGCTATTAGCTTTTCATATGGAGGCCGATTCTGAAATGGATTCTTCTCTATTATTTCCAATATACCTAAAGCTTTTTCTTTAAGACTGGCAGCTTTAAGTTTTTTTGCATCTCCTTGTGCCAGCTTTGTAGATACTACCTTCCAGTTTACCACGCAGGTTTATCTGCACATTTCTCAACCGTTGTTTTCATCCCTTTAATAATTGATTTTCTCATTCCCGGAATGGATACTAAAAAAAGCGTTTCTTGTATAGACTGCCAATCTTCCTTCGATAATAGCACGGCATTTGTCCTCTTTCCGGAAATATGTATTGGCTCATTTGCTTCTGCAGTTTCATCTATCAGTTTATATAAATTATTCTGTATGGGAAATTCAGCCAACATCGCTTCATGAAAAATTTCTCTTTAACTTATCAAATTATCCTTTCAGCCAATTATTTTTCTAACCCTTCCTCATAACTTTACACCCTTATTTTACATAATATTTTTCAATTAATAATTCCGGTTAGTATTTTAGTAATATTTGCTAACTGACAGGATTGTGATTTCTAATTGTATATATGATTTCACTAGCAATTTGAAATCTCATATTTCCTAGCCTGGACAAGCCAGAATCAAAAAGGAAAAAAGCAGTAAATTTGCATTATGCAAATACTAACAGAAACATACAAAGAAAAAATAAGCTTTACGCTTTCCTGTTATGACAGGTTACTGATTTCCGGGAGCTTACCCGAGATATCCTACGCACAAGGAATAACATCTTACTATTATGCAAATCAACTACGCATCTTTGATTATGCCAAATTTGCAGAACCCTACAAAGAAAAGATTCGTTCAAATGCGGAGCGCATAGCTAGAGAGCAAGGCAAGCGCGGCAAGCCGCAATTTTGAATTATAAATGTTGAATTTTGAATGAAACGCAATGAAATTTATCATAAAAATATCTTGACATAAAAAACAAAGATTTAAAAGTCAATACTATAGAAATAGAGTTCATTCGTAAGTCGGGAGTAAGGGAAGAAGCAATCATAGCTAAGAAGATAAAAGAAAGAGGAAACCATACAGCTTGAGATGATTCTGCAATTAAAATATTTAGAACTACAGTCGAGAAAATAATGTGCGATACTTCTTTTTTCTAAAGATTTTTTTTATCAAATTATATCCATGAAAATTATAACAATCAATAGTACGAAGTTGCAGATCGCTCTATTTTACTTTTTTGCTTTCTCTTTATTTTTTTTCTCAGTTAACTGCGGTAATAAATCTTCTGTTAATCCCGGGCATAATTTTATTCGGTCCTCTAAAAAGCATTTGCATGAGAAACCATCCGACTGGATAATTAAGGAACTGAATTATAAATCAAATAATAAATACTGGGTCTCAATAATTTCGAAAAACCATGAAACATTTTCGTTAACTCAAAATGGTATTGGTTACTATGATGGTCATTCAATAAAAGATATTGTAGATATCCACGATTATTATATCCTGGATATGGATTTTAATGAGGGATATATTGCATATTCAGTTCATCCTAAAGGAATCAACTACCAATTAAAGTATATATTATTCATATCGAAGATTAAGAAAAAGGGCAATGAATTTAATATTGTTGACTCTCATAAGTTTGTAATTCCGTTTTCGCAAAATATAACTGGCGTAAAGTTCTTAAACAGAAATCAAATCTTAATTACTTCTTATCTTGAATATGGAATTGTTACTATAATTACAAAACCGGATGGTGATTTTAAAATATCATTCAATCATTACCCTTTCCGTCATTACAATATTGATGAAAGACTGCAAATAGCAGCTACATTTAACGATGCAAATATTTTAGTGTTCGGCGGGATGAGCGTTAGTTTATTACAAAAGCTGCCAAATAATAAGTATGAATTAAAAAGATTATTTAACCTTAACCGTAGTTCGAAATTTAATAGAGCCGATGAAGAAAGGATAATAGAATTAGACTTTGTAGATACTACGTTCGGCATATTTCAAACTAATAAAAATCTTTTCTATTACTTGAAGAATCCCGAATTAAATAAATCTTCTTTCATCAAAAAGGATTATGTACGATTAGATAATAGCGACAGTATTAGAACAAGCGACATAGTCGATATTAAATTGCTGGGCGATAGTGATTTTGTATGTCTGACAAATAATGGGCTTCTCCTTGAGCAGAAAATAAATAAGAAATATTTTGCCGACAAATCATGGAAAGTTATCGCAAGACTTCCGGTTACGAATACTAATAATATAGGAATAATAAACAAAGATTCAATAGTAGTGATCAATCCTGGTAAGTTATTTTTAATCACGAAAAATTTTAGCAAAGGGGAAAATTTTCATTTCGGATTAAATAATAATCTTGTTTTTTCAATAGAACGGCTTGCCCAGCTAGCTTCTTCTTATGGTGTGGGTGTAGAGGATTTAGATAACAACGGCATGAATGATATTTATGTAGTTGATGTTTATGATAAGAACAAATTATTCATTTCTATTCCTAAGCGAAGTAATATTTTACCAGATAATCTTGCAGAACAAAGAGGAATTGCAGGGGAAGTGTCATCAAATAAATCACATAATTTAACCAATGATTTTGATTTAGGAGTCGCAATAGGGGATATTAACGAGGACGGAGCAGAAGATATAATACTTACCAATCTGTCTTATTCCAATTCACTTTATTTAAATAACGGGAAAGGTTATTTCCAGGACATTACTAAAGAATATAATTTTAATGTTAATATGTGGCGAAGTGAAGGCGCAATTTTGGGCGATATTAATAACGACGGTTATCTGGATGTGTTTTGTACAAGCTTTTTTAAGTCCAATAAGCTTTTTATAAACGATCATGGAGTTTCTTTGGACGATAAAACTAATAGCTACGGATTAAATTCCAGTGGCAGATCAATAAGCGCTGTTTTCGGAGATGTTAATAATGACGGTTACCTGGATCTTTATGTAGGTAATTGGATGAAAGAAAACAAATTGTTTTTTAATAACGGCAAAGGTGAGTTTATTGATCATACTAAAGAAAGCAATGTCGGAGGAAGCGACTTAAAAGAAACTAATTCTGTTTTCTTTGCAGATCTAAACAACGACGGCTATCTTGATTTGTTTGTAGGAAATAGAGCCGGAGGCGATAAATTATATTTGAACAATGGTGATGGAACTTTTAAGGATATTACCAATGAATGCGGATTAAATGGAAATTTTCGTACTTACGGTGCCGTGTTTGGTGACTTTGATAACGACGGCTGGCAGGACATTGCAATCGCCTGTTTAGGAGGAATAAAGATTTTTAAGAACTTGGGAGCCGATAGTACAGGCATGATTCACTTCAAGGATATTACCGATTCTGCTGTCCCGCCAGGTAGTATTCTGGATTCTTATAACACCGGTTTGGCTACTGCAGATTTTGGGAACAAGGGATTTTTAGATTTAGTAATGAATCAAAACGGCGGCTATACATATTTCTTATTAAATTCAACCAGGTTGAACGGTAGTAATAACTATCTTTCAGTAAAGGTCGAGGGCGATGAAAGCAATCGAGATGCAGTAGGTGCAAAATTAAAATTGTATCATGGAAATTATCTTATAGGTTATCGAGAAGTAAGCGGAGGATACGGATATGCAAGCTCTAGTTCCAAGATTCAGCATTTTGGGCTTGACAGTTTAAAAGATTCATTAATCCTTGTTGTTAATTTTCCAGCTTCGCATATAACTAAAAGAATTTCAGTAATGCCAAATACTTTTATTACCGTTACTGAAAACAGCGGGCTAAAGAGAAATTACTTTTTAGCTAAAAAAGCCTTACTGAGATTTTTCTATGGGAACGGCTTTATAATTTTAGGTTTAGAAATAATTTTACTTTCAATAATATTTACTTCTCTCATATCTTTTGCTGCACTGAAACTAAAGTTGTACAGAGCAGCGCCGAAGAGATTTTATATAAATTGGAAGATATTAATGTTATCATTAATTGTTTTTTACGCAGTTAAAATTGTCTCCGTTGAAAGCATGTCGTTCTATTTCGGACCATCGTATTATATTATCAATTCAACAAATCTTTTTACAGATGAAATCCTTCCTCTGCTAATAGCAAGCATTTTTACGATTTCATTTCTACTTTTAATTAGGAACAAGGAATCAAAGAGCATTGCGGGATATAACGTTCCTGAAAATTTATTAGCAGTACTTAAGAGGTTCGGTCACGGAGAAGGAATGCTGATCATATTGCACCGGCTTTCTTTGTTGATTGAAAATATAAATCCGGGAAATGAAGTTCAAAGTAATTATGAAAAAGAAGCCCTGGAGAGAATCGGTTCTGCTTTTGCTGAATATAAAAGCGCCGTACTTCCGGAAATTAATCGGATATATAGCTTATTAAATCAGTTGGATACAAATGGTGAAGAAAGCTTAAAGTACTCAAATTATGCTGTTTCAATTTTACAGAGCAGTGGTCAAATATCGAGTAGCTGTGAACTGCTGCTAAACGGAATGTTAGTGAAAGAAAAAATTAAGGCTAAGGGAGAAGCTATTCTTTCAATTAAAAAGATTAGAGAAGATTTGACGGGACTGCGAAAAATTGTGCAATCTAATTTCTCTATCGATGCTGCAGAAGCAATCAACCTTGCAATCAAGAAATTCCGGGAACAGAATCCGGATATTATAATCCAGTTTTATCAAACAAAGGAAAAGTTAAATGTGATTATATCATCTTCAGATTTTAACGAGTCGATGAATATAATAATTCAAAATGCGATTGATGAATTGCAAGAGAAGAAAATTAAAAACGGCGTAATAAAAATTGAAGTCGGCTGTGAGGATGATAGAGTAATAATAAAAGTGGAAGATAACGGAAAAGGCATTCCGATTGAAAACATGGAGAAAATGTTTTCTGAAGGCTTTACGACCAAAGCTAATGGACATGGAATTGGATTAAGCATAGTCAAGAAATGTCTTGATAAATATGAAGGAGAGATTACGGCAGCCAATAGTGAAGCGGGCAGCGCTTTATTTGTAATGAAGTTGAAGTCTAATTAATTAGGATATTGTATGCAAAAATTATTAATCATTGACGACAGTGTTTCTTTCATGAACGATGTTGAATTCGTTCTGAAGAATGAATTCCAAATTTTCAAAGCCGAAACAGGCAGCAAGGGATTGGCAGTTATTATGAAGGAAGATATAAATCTCGTTCTGCTTGACTTAAAGCTGCCGGATATTTACGGGCTGGATGTTCTTGAAAAAATTCACACTGAAGTCGATACGCTTATGCCTGTAATAATAATTACAGACCATGGTAATGTCCAAACTGCGGTCAAGGCAATGAAGCTTGGCGCTTCCGACTTTATACAAAAAGATTTTAACAGGGAAGTGCTGGTTGAAAAAATTCTGCGCGCATTTAAGCAAAGAGAATTAAACATTAAACTGAATGCATTGGAAGATGCTTTTGATGAAAACACCGATAAGTTTATTGCGTCCGGTGAAGCAATGCGAAAAGTGGAATACGATATAGAAAAATTTGCAAATCAGGATGTACATATATTGTTAACGGGCGAAACCGGGGTAGGCAAAGATATTGTTGCAAGAGAAATTCATTTAAGAAGTAAAAGAAAGAATAAATTATTTTCAGCCGTTTCTTTGCATACATTAAGCGAGAATTTAATTGAGTCGGAATTGTTCGGGCATGAGAAAGGAGCTTTCTCCGGCGCTGATGAAGCGAAGGTTGGAAAATTTGAAGCTGCAAATGGTGGTACAATTTATCTTCCCGAAATATCAGAAATAAACGAAAAGATACAACTAAAGTTGTTGAAGTTCATGCAGTACAAAGAAATTAATAAAGTTGGGCAGAAGACCGGTAAGGATATTAAGCTTGATGTCAGGCTTATTGTTGCTTCAAATAAAAATCTTGAGGAGTTGGTAGACCATGGAAAATTAAGAGAAGATTTTTATTACAGAATAAAGGTAGTGAATATTCATATTCTACCGTTGAGAGAGCGAAGAGATGAGATTAAAAATTTAGCAGAATATTTTTTAACAAGATTGTCCCGGAAGTTTAATAAAAAAGGTTTAGTACTTTTGGATGAAACTATTAACGCAATGGGAAATTATAATTGGAAGGGGAATGTAAGGGAATTAAAAAACATAATGACCAATGCGGTCCTTAGGGCTGACGACAACCAAAAAATCAATCCTGACATTTTACCTGTACGAAGCTTTAAAGCAAATTTACCGACCGGTGATGAGCCTTATAAAGTTTCTCTTCAAAAATTTAAGAAAGAATATTTTGAAAATCTCTTGCAAAGAACTAATGGAAAAATAAATGATGCTGCTGAAATTGCTGGGATTAGCCGGCAGGCGCTTCATAAAATTTTGAAGGAATTAAATCTAGGAGGGGATAATTTTATCGACTAGATCTCATCTCAAAAACTAATATGTAAACAAAGCTTTACTTATCGTAAAGATAAGTTTACCTGAATAAAACCTACCGCTTCATTTTTCTTCAAAATCCAAATATAAACGGATGGAACACTGTTTGATTATGTAAAGCAAATACACAATCGGATTTTTCAAAACTGAATGGAAATAAATTGGAAAAAAGAGAAACCGACAAATTTAAGCTTTGTCTTAAGTGCGGAAACTTTTGCAGTATTAATGAAGATCAAATATTCTGCGTTGTTTGCGGAGATAAGATGACTGAAAAATGTAAGAATTGCGAAGCTCCTATAATTTATCCTACGGGTAAGTTTTGCCATAAATGCGGAACTGCCTATGAAGCTAAGCCTGATAAACGGTTCTAAAAAGATGTCCAAGAAAATCTAAAAATAAAGGAGTTAAAATAATGAAGATTTTTTGTTACTTTTTTATTTATTCGATTATCATAGCTGCAAGTGTTTTTAGTAATGATTTGTTTGCTCAATCAAAAGTTTTTAATAAAAGTATGAATTGGGGAACACCGGATTTAGGTGAAAGGGATAATCCATTCGTCCAGAAGCGGCTGCAATGGCTTGAGCTTAGAAACCCGGCGACCAGCAAAATACCGAATAACATAAGAGAGAAAGAATTAAAATTTGCCAAGACTTTGCCAACTAGAAAAGAATTGGCAATGAAGAAAAGCGGTGCAAATAATTTCCAAGCAATTCAAAATTATAATTGGACGCAGCGCGGACCATACAACATCGGCGGCAGAACACGTGCACTTGTAATTGATGTTAACGATGAAAACACTTTACTTGCCGGAGGTGTTAACGGCGGAATGTGGAAGTCTACGGATGGCGGCGCTTCATGGACTGAAACTACTTCGTCAGGCGATATTCAAAGTGTTACTTGTGTAGTTCAGGATACACGTATTGGCAAAACAAATGACTGGTATTATGGAACAGGTGAGTTTACTCTTTTTCCAGAGGGCATAGTAAATACCGCTACCAGTGGAATTGGATTTGATTCAAGTCTAATGTTTTTAGGTAACGGAATTTTCAAATCAACTGACGATGGAAATTCCTGGTCGGTATTGCCTTCTACCACCACACCGGATGGAATATCCTCTTCGGCTTTTTCAGTAGTATATAACATTGTAACCAATCCTGCAAATTCAAATCAGGATGAAATTTTAGCAGCAACATGGAGCGGCATAATGCGCAGCACCGATGGAGGTGCAACCTGGGATACAACGCTTCCAAACTTGTTTGGATTATACAGTAACATTTCTGTAACCTCGAAAGGTGTATTCTATGCTGCATTAAATTATGGTTCATTTCCATTGATCGGAGGAATATTTAGATCTACAGATGGTGTAAATTGGACGGATATTACTCCGAATAACTTTCCAATCAACACTAATCAGACGGCAATTGCAGTTTCTCCTTCAGATGAGAATGTAATTTATTTCTTATCGGATACTTCAAGCGGAATAACTGACGGTCATATTCTTTGGAAATATACTTACTTATCCGGTGATGGCTCCGGCAGTGGCGGCAGCTGGGAAGACCGTTCTGCAAATTTACCTTCTTATGGATATTTCCCTGACTTTGATTCTCAATATGGGTATGCTCTTAGCATAGCTGTTAAACCGGATGATGAAAATACTGTTTTTATCGGCGAAATAAACTTATATAGATCGACTGACGGTTTCGCAACTTCTTCAAACACTACGGTACTTAATGATACCTCTGAAGCCACTTTGCAATTTAATACGGATCATGCTGATCATCATGCAATTGTTTTTCCCAGATCAAATTCCGGTGTAATGTATGTAGGAGGTGACGGCGGTGTTTTTAAAACTAATAATGATATGGATTCTCCGCCGGTGTGGACGTCGTTAAACAATGGTTATTATACAACTCAGTTCTATTCTGTTGCTATTAACCATACCACGACTGACAATATAATTATTGCCGGGTCTCAGGACAACGGAACAATTTTTACTAACTCGAGTTCCATTTCTTCCTCATGGAAAGGAATATACGGAGGTGACGGAACATTTTGTTATATATCCGATGATGGATCCTCTTACTATGTATCTCACCAATTCGGTAATATTGGCAGGGTCTTATTGGATAACAGTGGTAATATTATTTCAAGCGGCGCAATTTATCCTCCACTGGGTAATTCGGGTCAGATTGCACTTTTGGAACCATTCGTCCTTGATCCAAATGACAATAAAGTTATATATTATGTCCAAGGGGATTACATTTGGAGAAACTCCGATGTTACTGCAATACCGCTTAATGGTCAACAAACATCAACAAATATTAACTGGACTGAATTAAATAATACTTCAACTTCAGGTTCTAATATATCTGCTATAGGAATTTCTAAAACACCGGCAAATAGAATTTACTATGGAACTGAAGATGGGAAAATTTTTAGATTAGATAATGCTAGCTCAGCCAATTCAACCCCTGTGGATATATATTCAAATAAGGGATTACCTTCCGGCGCTTATGTTATTTGTATAGCTGTAGACCAGAATGACGGTGATAATGCAATTGCATGTTTTTCAAATTATTGGGTTAAGAGTCTATTTTATACTACCGACGCAGGTAACACTTGGACTTCAATATCAGGAAATTTGGAACAATATCCTGATGGTTCCGGCGATGGTCCTTCAACAAGATGGGTTAAGATATTGCCGGTAAACGGATCAAATATTTATTTTGTAGGTACCAGCACCGGTGTTTATTCAACTACAACTTTGAATGGCGATAAAACGGTATGGGCGCAAGAAGGCGCTAACACAATTGGCAATTCGGTTGTGGATGCAATAGATGCGAGGTCGACAGACGGCTTAGTAGTAGTTGCAACACACGGGAAAGGAATTTTCACAACGCATGTAAATGCAACTGCACCGATCGACTCGAGCAATATTCTTCTTTCGTTTGATAATAACATTATACCAGCAAGAGGAGTTTATTCATCGAAGTTTAATTCTATAATGGCAAACAGGCTAACAGCACCATCGAACACATTCAAAATTACTAAGCTAATGTATTATATAACCGCAGATCATTCGGGAGGTGCCGGCAGTTTTTATCCTTTTGAAGATGCATGTGTAAATTCAAATGGTGAACTTAGACCGTCTACTTACGGATCTTTAGAAAATATTTATACTCCATCAACAATACCCGGCTGGAATACAGTTGATCTTTCTTCTGCTCCAATATCGATTAGTCCGTCTCCAAATTATGTGGACAAAGAATTCTTTGCTGGAGTTGAATACGACGGGACACATGAACCTGCAATCGGATATGACAGCACTTCGTCAAATGGAAGAGGATGGTATAATGATGGAAACATTTACAACTGGACTCAATTAGACAGCCTTAATCCGCCATGGCATATTACTCTATACATAAGAGCCGAGATAAGTACGGTTACGGGCATAGTTGATATAAGTACGGAAGTACCGAAGAATTTTGAATTATCTCAGAATTATCCAAATCCGTTTAATCCATCTACCACTATAGAATATGATTTGCCGAAGGGCGAAAACGTTAAATTAAAAGTTTGTGATATACTCGGCAGGGAGGTAGCCTCGCTGGTAGATGCTTATCAGGCAGCAGGAACATACAAGGTTCAATGGAACGGGAGGAATAACAACGATGAGGCTTTGGCATCCGGCATTTACCTTTATTCATTTGAAGCTGGAAGCTATAAAGCAGTGAAGAAGATGCTCTATTTGAAATAAAAAAATATTTTGATAATGAATTTGAAAATTTTATAAGGTCTTAAGATGAAACGTAAATTAATTTATGCAATCATTATATTAATTGCTCTTTTAATTGCACGCAAAGTTAATGCGCAAGACGGGCAGCTTGATATGAGCTTTGCAGACTCCGGGAAAGTAATTAACAGCATCGGATCGACTGCTGATATTGGATGGTCTGGTGAAGCACATTCAACATTAATCCAAAGTGATGGAAAATTATTGCTGTCGGGTTTGCGAGCGATGGATCACAAACTTTTTTTGCATTGATTCGTTATAATCAAAATGGAATTATCGACAGCACATTTGGAATTAACGGTGTTGATACTACTGCAATTGGTTATTCTGATGACAAAGCTTATTCCGCTTTAATCCAGCCGGATGGAAAAATTATTGCGGCAGGGTATGCTACCGAAAATTATTTGCATGTGTTCGCTTTAGTACGCTATAACAAAGATGGAAGCCGGGATAATACTTTTGGTACAAACGGTATTGTAACCACTGCTGTAGACAAATCTGATGATAAAATATTTTCAATTGCTATTCAGCAAGACGGTAAAATAGTTGCAGCCGGAACTTCATACGAAGGGATTAATAATCAAAATGTATACGTTTTTGCTTTAGCTCGTTATAATACAGACGGAAGCTTAGACAATACGTTTGGAACGAAGGGGATGGTAACAACAGCTTTAGAAATATCCGGCACTTTACAGCAGAATAATGAAGCTAAGTCAGTTATAATTCAGAATGACGGAAAAATAGTTATTGGCGGATATTCAGGCAGCAATAATCAAAATGATTTTGCTTTAGTCCGGTATAATAGTAACGGCAGCCTGGATAATTCATTTAATACAAATGGGATTGTAGTGACTGCTGTAGGAACTGAGAGTGATGTTATTAACTCTTTAGTAATACAGAGCGATGGTAAAATTGTAACGGCCGGCTTTAGTGAAATAGGTTATTATCTGTATGCTTTTGCACTTGCCCGTTACGACACGAACGGTAGTTTAGACAATACATTCGGCGCAAATGGAATAGTTACTACTGCTATTGAGCAGTCGTCGGAGGCTAACTCAGTGACGATCCAGAGTGACGGTAAGATTGTGGTTACAGGCTATTCAGGTGATGGAAACCGCGACGATTTTGCCTTAGCCCGATATAATACGGATGGAAGTTTAGATAACACTTTTGGCATAAACGGGATAGTAACTACGCCTTTTATTTTCTCTGATGAAGCCAATTCAGTAGCAATCCAGACTGACGGCAAGATAGTTGCAGCCGGAGCTTGTGAATATAATAACTTTTATAACCTTTACGGATTTGCGTTAATGCGTTACACAGGAAGTTCAAGCAGTGTGAACTCTGTCCCGGTGACTGCCGATCTTCCAAAGACTTACGCACTTTATCAGAATTATCCTAACCCTTTCAACCCAACGACAATACTTACCTATTCAATTCCCAAATCAAGTTTTGTTACAATTAAAGTCTATGATGTAATTGGTCGAGAGGTTGCAGCTTTGGTTAACGAAGAAAAACCGGCGGGGGATTATTCTATTACTTTTAATGCAAGTAATCTTGCAAGCGGAATTTATTTTTATAAAATGCAAGCCGGGAGATTTGAAAAGACTAAAAAATTGATTTTACTGAAATGAGCGCCAAGTTGGGTGAGTCAGGAATTTGCGAGCCTGCCAAGTCCCAATCATGGTAAAACTCTAAAGCCATGTAGTGAGAAGTCGGATTATAGTTGGAAACGGTTATACTGTAAGCGACCTGATAAAATACCAGAAAGGGTGCGACGCAATAGACCAGGTTGTAATGCAAATGAACACGAAGGTAGCCCTTCCTACCGGACAGGCAGGCTCGAAAAGATCAAGGACAGAGATGGACTACACACTACGTATATCGGGAGTCAAATTCTATTATTCAGAAAGGACTCATTAGTCTATGTGGGTAAAACTATATATTGAAATTCAATTGAATTCACAAAATGTTTCTAGTCCAAATGATGAAGTCAGCTCAAGATACAAATTCGGAATGATTCCATAGGATTGATCTTTATAGTAGATAACGGTACAATGTACTTTGTGCTAAAGGATCATCTTGGTTCGACACGGAATGTGTTTAGGGGAAACAATTAGTTAGTATCCTGGTATGTCTAGGCGCCTTAAGGAGCTCTTACGGTTTAGGTGGTTGAATACTTGCTCGGAATATTTCACCGCTCTGCGGTGAAGACATTTTGGAAATTGAAATTCTTTAATGAAGAAAAGATATAAGTTTGAAAAAGAAAGTTTCGAGGGCTTAAGTGAAGCAGCAGGAACAAAGGGAGAAAGTTAAATGATTAAATGCTTTCCTTCATCTGACTCGTAAAAGGCGTTGCGTGAATTTGCTATTTTCCTTATTTGTTTCTCTTGAAGCATTTTGGAGATTTTGTATGCTTCTTGGCGGTTAGCAGATGCAAATATTAATCCGCTCATTGTAAATATTTTCCAGAATAATTATAAATCTGCGTGTAAATTGTAATAATTTTCCATTGTAAACAAATTTATTTGTAATATTTTCCACAAAGGATATTTTGGTAAAAATTTCCAGAATAAAAGCGGAATAAACGAGTGACGAGTGGGAAGTGACAAGTGTCTTGTCCGGAAAATAGGTTTGTAATTAACTCAAGTTGACCGCTAGTATTTATTTATGAATTAGAAACCGTTGAAACGGTTAATAAATATGGTTTTACATCAAGCTACCCACGACTTGAAGTCGTGGGCTGCTTTATTCAAACACTATAAATCAGTCGTTTTAACGGCTTATTTTCAGCGGCGGTCAACTTGAGTAATTAATTAGAGTTGAATGCTTTTCGAAATTTCCGAAAATCAGTTTAGAGGGGATATTTTTAGAAAAAGGATATAAATAGTAACCCTATAAGAAAAAAAGGGCATATAAATAAAAAAAGGGTCCGAAACCTACGCTATTTCGTAAGGTTTTTAAGAGCAGAAGTAGTAAAAAGGAGTGCAAATTTCTCTTAAATAAATCAATGCAAAACCTTTTTGTGGAAACTCGCTATTACTGGGTAAATGGGATGTTATAAATAGAAGTATTAAAGAAATGAGGGGCAATCAATGAAATTCTTCTTTAAGAAATATTCCTGTCAAGCTCTTTTTATTTTGGATGATTTTTTCGGGTGTACCTTCGGCAATTATTTTACCGCCTTCGTCACCACCGCCAGGGCCAAGGTCAATAATCCAATCGGCAGTTTTTATTACATCAAGGTTATGCTCAACTACAACAACAGTGTTCCCCTTATCAACAAGTTTATTCAATACTTCTAATAATATATGCACATCTTCAAAATGTAGCCCAGTCGTCGGCTCATCTAAAATGTAAAGAGTTTTACCTGTACTTACTTTGCTTAGCTCTGTTGCAAGTTTTACTCGCTGAGCTTCGCCTCCTGAAAGTGTTGTTGCTTGCTGTCCAAGTTTAATATAGCCTAACCCGACGTCATTTATAGCTTTTATTTTTCGGTTGATTCTCGGAAGGTCTTCAAAAAATTCAAGTGCATCACTCACTCGCATTTCGAGTACATCGGCAATTGATTTTGTCTTAAATAAGACTTCGAGAGTTTCACGGTTATATCTTTTACCACGGCATGATTCGCATTCGACATAAACATCGGGAAGGAAATTCATTTCTATTTTCTTCAAGCCGTCTCCCCCGCATTCCTCGCAACGTCCGCCTTCTACATTAAAACTGAATCTACCGGTGCTATAACCTCGCATTTTGGATTCGGGTAGCTGAGCAAATAAATCTCTGATGTGTGTAAATAACCCTGTGTAAGTTGCCGGATTTGAACGTGGAGTTCTTCCTATAGGGGACTGGTCGATTTCAATTATCTTATCAATATTTTCAAGTCCTTCTATCGAATCATACGGAAGCGGAACTGTTTTTGATTTATAAATTTTATTCATTAAAATTTTTACAAGCGTTTCATTCACAAGTGATGATTTTCCTGAACCGCTTACTCCCGTAATTAAAGTCAATGTACCTAGAGGAATTTTTAGTTCTACTTTTTTAAGATTATTTCCTCGAGCGCCTTTTAGAATAATAAAATTACCATTACCATTTCGTCTTTCTTTTGGAACCGGTATTTCTTTTTTATTAGTAAGGTATTGTAGTGTTAGTGAATTTGTACCTTTTGATGAATTGATTAAATCTTTCGTGTTTCCGGCAAGACAGATCTCGCCGCCGTGTTCGCCTGCACCCGGACCCAAGTCTACCATATAATCGGAGCTTTCCATCGTTTCTCTGTCATGCTCTACAACGATAACAGTGTTGCCGATATCCCGTAATTTTTTTAAGGAATTAATTAATTTAATATTATCGCTTTGATGAAGTCCGATGCTGGGCTCATCAAGGACATAAAGCACGCCGGCTAGCTGTGAACCGATCTGAGTTGCAAGGCGGATTCTTTGAGACTCACCGCCGGAAAGCGTTCTTGCGGAGCGGTTTAATGTTAAATAATCTAAACCGACGTTTAATAGAAATTGAAGCCTTTCAATTATTTCCTTTAAAATAGGTTTCGCTATGATAGCATTTCGACCCTGTATTTTTAGGTTTTCGAAAAATTCAACTGATCTTTTTATAGAAAGGGCAGTAACCTCGCTAATGTTCATCCCCTGAAATTTTACTGCGAGTGATTCTTTCTTCAATCTCCCTCCGCTGCATGTTTGGCAAGCCACTGTGTTCATATAGGACTCAACCCACTCGCGTATATTATTTGAGCTTGTTGTGCTGTAATAATTTTTTAGGTAATTAAATAAACCTGAAAACCGATGCAAATATGTAACCGGTTTTGTGTTTCCGTAGGAATAGGAAAAAGCGATTTTGTCCGGACTGCCATTAAGCAAAATATCTTGTTGAGCCTGTGTAAAGTCTTTTAATTTAGTGTCGAAAGTAAATCCAAACTTTTCTGCAATTACAGTCAGCTGATTGAAGAACCAAATTGAGCGGGGCTTTCCGAGCGGAGCAAGAGCTTCTTCATTAATAGACTTATTCCAATTGGGAATAATCAGGTTGATATCTAATTCCTTTTTCTCACCTAATCCTTCACAATCAGAGCAA
>JAKBMG010000057.1 GCA_021831685.1 Bacteroidota bacterium
TATAAAAATTTAACGCAGCGAACCTGCCTGTCTGCAAGCTCCTTAGATATGACATACAAGTAATTGTCATTTCGAATCCGGCTTAAGCCGGTGAGAAATCCCCTTGTAAAGCTTAGATGGTCGAATTGAACATGGGATTTCTCCTTCGAGGACTCAGTCGAAATGACACAATCCTTTTTTTGTCATTTCGAACCTGCCTGCCTTCAGGCAAATATTGAAGTTTTTAGAAGTGCCCTATAATTTAATCAAAAATTATTTCAAAGAAAAGCTGCACATTTGATAATAGCTGTTTCAGACCTTAGCCGGTTTTCAGCTATTTTATATTTTTCAAAATCTTCGAACAGATCTAATTCCCTTTCTGATAACCCGCCTTCAGGTCCGAAAATAAAGTAACAATTGCTAGTTGAATCCGTTTTTATTCCTTCAAATTGTTGATTGGAATTTTGTTCAAATATGAATTTTATTCCTGGTTTATCCTTTATTGCTTCAACAGATGTTTCAAATGAAATTTTTGGTAAGAAACTGCGAAGCGATTGTTTCATTGCGGAAAGAAGAATCTTGTTCCATCTCTCAATCTTATTTCCTCTGGATATTGCACGATCTGCATCATAAATAATAAAATTAGTTATGCCAAACTCGGTACATTTTTCTAAAATAAATTCAAACCGTTCAGGATTTTTAAGCCTTGGTATGCAAAAGAAAATATTAGCAAGATTGTTTTCGAAGCGATAAATGTTCTGGATATCAAGTTCAACAGAAGATAATTCAACTTTAGATATCTTAGTTCTAAATATATTCCCGCAGCCGTCTGATACGAATACTTCCTCTCCCTCAGTGTGGCGCATTACTTTTGTAATGTGTTTAAACTCCTCACCGTCAATTTTTATTTTCTCCCCGAAAATATTATTAGGTGGAGAGAAATAAAGCTCTATGTTAGAAAGATATTCCAATATCTACAATCATCTCCGAATGGTGATAAGGATTGAAAGCATATTCCAATCTTAAAATATTATAAGGTAGAAACAAGAAAGTTAAACCTCCGCCGTAACCGGGATTAAAATCGTTGATGCTCAAGCTTTGTCCGGCCATTCTTATTGCACCTGCATCTGCAAAAAGCTCGCAATAAATACCAAAGCGGTAAGAGAGCAATGATTTCGGAACAATAGGAATGAAATCCAAGCTCATATTAACGTCTCTTAAAATAGGATAATTCATTTCAAATGATGTTAAATAAGAGTCGTTTCCCTCCTGTTCCTGGTTAAAATAACCGCGAATTCTTTGGCTATAACCGAAGAAGGAAAAATCATGATAAGGGACAAGCTTTCCGAAAGTTAGCCTCCCGGCAAAGCGCCATTTTAAGATAAGTTTTTGAAATTCAGTTTTATAAGTTCTTAAATCGATATTAACTATCTGATAATTTATTCCCTCGACTCCAAGACCTTGAAAGGACAAATTTGCAAGCGCATAAATCCCGGTTGAAGGAAATTGGGATAAATCACGAGTATCGAGTTCATATCCTGCGCCAAGCGAGAATTGACGATCGATACGCTGATTGGATGCTGAAATACCCTTTATAAATACTGGATTGTCGATATAATCAAAGCCAATGTTGACAGAAATTTTATTATATAAATTTATTCTTTTTGCAAAACTAATCTGTCCGTTAATAAACTTTTGATTAAAATCTTTACCGTAAAGCTGCTTGGCATACTCGCTTTTATTTACGGCATTCTGAAAAGTAAACTGCGAATTGAAAAAAATATTTTGTGCTCTAAATAAATAAGGGCGATCATAGGAAATATCTACTGATGGATTGTAGCCGAAAGCTGCCTTTGCAAATAATGTTTCATCCTCACCTCTAAAATTTCGGACGAAAAGATACATCCCATATGAAATTTTTTTCCAATCTCTATCCACTAATTCAGCAAATGGAATCGGATAGATATACCAACTCTCATTCACCTGGATATAAAGAATATTAATTGAATCTTTAAGCACCGGGATTAATGATACTTTGGTGAATATCCCAAGACTGAAAATCCTTTCCATGTTAAATGAAACAATTTTGGGAGTAATGGTATCACCCACGGTGAAAGTCATTTCTCGTTTAATTACATCATAATCGGTTATTTTATTTCCGCTAATAATTATAGAATCAACTTTGATGGAGTACTTACCTGAGTAAACGACTGAATCTTCCCCCTGAGGAAAAGCCTTTGATAAGGTAAAAATTAAGAAAAATGTAAATAGAAAATATTTTGACATGCACGAAAGTTGGTATTAAATAATGGATAACAAGAAACGTAAAACTATTATTTCGTTAAGCGAAACCTCTAAGGTTTTATTGAAAGACTTTATCTAAAATATACTTCAATTATTAATGAAATAAATTCTAATAATATTTACAAAATAAAAACCTTAAAGATTCTACACACTCGGCTACTATTACATTCGTAATTGTCTGCTTAATATTGAGTGAATAGCTAAATATTTTAAGAAACAGTTTCTTCAATATAATCTGAAATAGGATTACAATTGCAAACCAAATTCCTATCGCCATAAGCATTATTTACTCTTGCCACAGAAGGCCAGAATTTATTCTGCTTAACCCATTCCTTCGGAAACGCGGCTTTCTCTCTCGAATAAGTATGATTCCAATTACCTGTAACCACGCTGCTAAGTGTATGGGGAGAGTTTTTAAGAACATTATCATTTGCATCTGCTATTCCTATTTCTACTTCATTAATTTCTTGGCGAATTGAAATCAAAGCATCGCAAAAACGGTCTAATTCTCTTTTTGATTCGCTTTCTGTCGGCTCAATCATAAGCGTACCGGCAACTGGGAAAGAAACCGTAGGTGCATGATAGCCGTAATCCATTAATCTTTTTGCAATATCTTCGACCTCTATATGAGCGATTATTTTAAAGTTTCTCATATCAAAAATTAATTCATGAGCAACTCTGGACTTTTTCCCCGTGTACAAAACTTTAAAATGATTTTCTAATCTTGCTTTAATATAGTTCGCATTTAAAATTGCAAACTTAGTCGCGCTTGCTAAACCCTCTGCACCCATCATTTTTATGTATGCATAAGAGACGACAAGAATTCCAGCACTTCCCCATGGAGCGGAAGAAACTGCAGTAATTCCCTTTCCTCCGGAAGAAAGATTTCTCTCATGTTCAACATTTACAACCGAATGAGCAGGCAAAAACGGAACCAAGTGAGAAGCAACTCCGATTGGGCCAACACCCGGTCCTCCACCGCCGTGAGGTATACAAAACGTTTTATGCAAATTTAGGTGGCATACATCTGCGCCGATCATAGCAGGGCTTGTTAGCCCAACTTGCGCGTTCATGTTAGCGCCATCCATGTATACTTGTCCGCCGTTGTCATGGACAATCTTACAGATTTCTTGAATATCTTCTTCAAAAACACCATGAGTTGATGGATAGGTAATCATTAAAGCGGCAAGACTTTCTTTGTGAAGTTCTGCTTTCTTTTTTAAATCTGAAAGGTCAACGTTCCCGTTATCATCACAATTAACCACAACCACTTTCATTCCTGCCATTACAGCGCTAGCCGGATTTGTTCCATGAGCCGAGGATGGAATCAAAGTAATATTCCGTTTTTTGTCACCGCGGCTTTTATGGTATTCTCTTATTACCATTAGACCAGAATACTCTCCCTGTGCTCCTGAATTTGGCTGAAGCGAGATAGCAGAAAAACCTGTAATCTCCGCAAGATCATTTTCAAGTTCTTTGAATAATTCTAAATAACCCTTCGCTTGATTAAGTGGAGCAAACGGATGAATATCGGAAAATTCAGACCAAGTTACCGGCACCATTTCAACGGTGGCATTTAATTTCATGGTGCATGAGCCAAGAGGAATCATTGAATGAGTAAGAGATAAATCTTTATCCTCAAGGCTTTTCATATATCTTAGCATTTCGGTTTCGGAATGATATGAATTAAAAACCGGATGCTGCAGATATTCGCTTGTCCTTTCAAGATAAGAAGGAAATTTTATTTTAACGTTTCGGGCAAGCACTTCCGTTTTAATTAAATCAAAATTTTTATTCTTTGCAGAAGAAAATATCTCGATAATTTCAAGAACATCATCATAGCTGGTAATTTCGCTCAATGAAATTTGGATTGAATTAGGGGTGTAATAAAAGTTTATTCCTTTTGCTTCAGCAAGCTGTCTTAAGATATTTAGTTTATCAAGTTCGCTCGGCAATAAAATAATATTAAGAGTATCGAAGAAAAACTTATTAGATTGAACAAATCCCAAATCAGAAAGGGCTGATTCTAAAATTTTGGTTAGCAGATGAATCCTTTCTGCAATTTTTCTTAGCACATTTGGGCCATGATAAACAGCATACATTGAAGCCATTATAGCAAGCAGAACTTGCGAAGTGCAGATATTGCTCGTAGCTTTTTCCCTGCGAATATGCTGCTCCCTTGTTTGAAGCGCCATTCTCAAAGCCCGGTTTCCATTCGAGTCAACGGATACGCCGATTATTCTTCCCGGAATTTGTCTTTTAAATTCATCTTTAGTTGCAAAATAAGCTGCATGGGGACCGCCGAACCCCATTGGGATTCCAAAGCGCTGGGTACTGCCTACAACTGCATCTGCCCCAAATTCCCCGGGAGGCGTTAACAAAGCAAGACTTAGAATATCGGCAGCTACAACAGCAAAAATATTTTTCTCTTTAGCTTTCTTAAATAATTCACGGTAATCATATATTTCGCCCACTGCCGAAGGATATTGAACTAAGATTCCGAAAAACTCTTCAGTAAGTTCTATCTTTTGATGATCGCCGATAACAAGCTCTATTCCTAAAGGATTTGATCGTGTTTTTAGTACATCAATAGTCTGAGGGAAGCATTCATTCGACACGAAAAACTTATTAGCGCTTGTTTTATTTCTGAGTGAATGAAACATTATCATTGCTTCAGCGGCAGAAGTTCCTTCATCTAAAAGAGAGGCATTTGCTATGTTCATACCGGTCAGATCATTAACCATCGTTTGAAAATTCAGTAAGGCTTCTAATCTTCCCTGTGATATTTCCGCCTGGTAAGGCGTATATTGTGTGTACCAACCTGGATTTTCAAGAATATTTCTTTTTATTACTTCAGGCGTAATTGCAGGATAATATCCAAGTCCAACATAAGACTTAAAAACTTTATTCTTTTTAGAAACTATTTTAAGTTTATTTAAGAGTTCATACTCCGATATAGGTTCATCAAGCCGCAATGAATTTTTAAGTCTGATTTGCTTTGGAATTGTTTCATCGATTAACTGATCTAAGGATTGAACTCCCGTAGCCTGGAGCATTGCATTTAATTCAAGATCGGAAGGACCTACATGGCGCTTTATAAATTCATCTGGATGGGAAAATAATTTCATAATTTTATTTCTTATTTAATTGTTTGATTTACATACGTAAAAATAAATAAAGTTTTCCACCTATAAAATTTATCTGAACTTTTTATTGTGGCAAGAAATTTAGAAGAAAGGAAACATTAACCAATGAAATTACTTATTCAATTTAACGTCACCGCTAAACTCGGTTATTTTTTTCAATGCTTCATGAGCGGCATTCTGTTCAGCGCTTTTTTTATTGCGTCCCTTTCCTATGCCGTACTCCGTCTCGCCGATAGAGACCGAAATTGTAAAAGTGCGGTTGTGTTGAGGTCCCTCTTCTTTCAAAACTGTATAAACCGGAATTTGAAGTTTATTAGCCTGTGCATATTCTAATAGTTGACTTTTAAAATTTTCATCGATCAAATAGACTCCGTCCCTAGAATTAGGTTCGATAAGTATGCGTTCGATAAATTCTTTTGCGGAATCAAGACCATTGTCAAGATAAATTGCGCCAATCAATGCTTCCAGGGCATCAGCTAAAACTGTTTTAGAACCGGCATTAAAGTTATTGGAAAAATTTTTACTTATCAGTAAAAAATTTGCAAGGTTTATATGTTCAGCAGCCCCAGCGAGGGCAATACGGTTTACAAGCTTTGAACGTACTTTTGTTAAAAATCCTTCATCCTTTTCAGGAAAAGCTTCAAACAAATATTCTGCTACAGAAAGGCTTAAAACAGAATCACCTAAAAATTCAAGTCTTTCATTGGAAACATCATAATCAAAATTTTGTTCAAGAAAGGATCTGTGCATTAAAGCTTGAATAAAATAAGATTTGTTTTTGATGTTGAACCCAACTAGCTTTTCAAGTTCTGCAAATTTTTTATGTGTCAGAAGACGGGAAATCTCTTTTGATTTCTTTTGAACTTGTCGCTGTTTTAATCTTTCAACTACCCAATTTAAAAATTTTCCCAAGCTTAAACCTCAAATTTTTTAAATAAAATTGAAGCATTATGGCCGCCAAATCCAAAAGTATTACTGATAGCACACCGGATCTCTTTAAGCGTGGATTTATTAGGGCTATAATTTAAATCGCACTCAGGATCCGGATTGGTAAGGTTAATTGTTGGTGGAATTAAATTATTTTTTAGAGAAAGAATAGTTGCAACGGCTTCAATACCACCGGCAGCGCCAAGCAGATGACCTGTCATAGATTTCGTAGAAGTAACTATCATTTTATAAGCATGCTCTCCAAAGACAGTTTTAATTGCATTAGTTTCATAAACATCGTTATAAGGCGTAGATGTTCCGTGAGCATTTATATAATCAACATCTTCTGTTAAAACACCGGCATCGCGAATAGCTTCTTTCATAGCACGAACAGCGCCCTCACCTCCCGGTGCCGGGGCTGTAATATGAAATGCGTCACCTGTCAAACCAATACCCGCAATTTCAGCATAAATTTTTGCGCCTCGACTAAGTGCATGCTCTAGTTCCTCCAAAATTAATGTGCCGGCGCCTTCTCCCATTACAAAACCGTTTCTGTCTTTATCAAAAGGTCTTGAAGCTTCAAGATACCTATCGTTCCACCTGGATAATGCTTTCATTGCGTTAAAACCACCAACACCCATTTCTGTAATAGCTGCTTCGGATCCACCACAAATCATCAGATCAGCGCTTCCGCGTTGTATCAAAATAAAAGCATCTGAGATTGCATGCGAAGCTGTTGCACATGCTGATGTTGTTGCATAATTAGGACCTTTCAGTCCAAATTTAATTGAGATTTGTCCCGATGCCATATCAGGGATCATCATGGTAACGAAGAAAGGGCTAATAACACGTGGATTTTTTGCTTCAAAAAAATTCCAGTATTGTTGTTGTAGCGTATCCATGCCACCAATACCGCTTCCGAAAATTACTCCGAATCTTTCTTTATTAACTTTTTCAAGATTCATTTCCGAATCAATTAAAGCCATTTCACTTGTAGCGATAGCGTAATGAGTAAATGGGTCCATTCTCTTAACGCTTTTTTTATCGATGTAATTTTCAGGATTAAAATTTTTTACTTCAGCGGCAAACCGCGTCTCGAAATTTGAAGCATCAAATTTTGTGATTGGTCCAACGCCATTTTTGCCTGAGACTAATCCATCCCAATATTCGTTTATTCCAATACCAATAGGAGTAATTGCTCCCATACCGGTAACAACTACTCTTCGTTTAGTCATATTGGTCTCCCAAATTTTTTTTGCGATGAATTAGGTTTAGATGAGTAAAAATAAAAGTCGAGAAAGTAGATCCCCGACTCTATAAATTACTTACCCAATTTTTCTTTTAAATATCTAACTGCATCTCCTACCGTACCGATTTTTTCAGCGTCTTCATCTGGTATTGATACAGAGAAAGCGCTTTCAAAACCCATGACCAATTCAACTATGTCAAGTGAATCGGCGCCTAAATCATTTGTAAATGAAGCTTCAGGTGTGATTTGAGATTCTTCTACACCTAATTTGTCGATAATTATTTCTTTAACTTTAGCTTCAACGTCCATTTGTATCTCCTAATTTAATTAATGATTGATTGTTATTGTTTTATAATTCTTTTTCACATTACCATTCCGCCGTCAACTGAAATTACTTGACCTGTAATATAATCAGAATCTGATGATGCTAAAAATGAAACGACCTTTGCAACATCTTCAGGAGTTCCGATTTTTTTAATGGGAATTTGAGACAATATCATCTCTCTTTGTTGTTCGTTCAATTTTTCAGTCATATCAGTTGAAATGTATCCTGGCGCCACCGCATTAACATTGATGTTTCTTGATGCTAATTCTTTTGCTGTAGATTTAGTAAAACCGATTATGCCGGATTTTGCAGCAACATAATTTGCTTGCCCGGGATTTCCGGTTAAAGCAACAACCGAAGAAATATTTATAATCTTGCCATACCGTTTACCCAACATAGTTTTAAGAGATACTTTTGTGTAATTAAAAACGCTTTTAAGATTTGAGGAAATAACTTTATCAAAATCAGCTTCGGACATTCTTAGAAGCAAATTGTCTTTAGTTATGCCTGCATTATTCACTAAAATATCTAATCCGCCTAAATTTTCCAAAGCAAAACTTACTGTTTTTTCTGCTTCGGCATAAGAGGATGCGTCAGCCTTAAATCCTAAGATTTTTACGCCAAATTTTTGTGATTCAGCTTCGAGTAATTTAGCAGCTTCTTCAGAATTTTGAAAAGTAAAAACCACGTTGCAACCTAACGAAGCGAGTTCAAGAACGATTGCACGACCAATCCCCCGTGTTCCTCCGGTTACAATTGCATTTTTTCCACTTAGCTTCATGCTACTTCACTCGGATTTTCCGAATTCAAATATTGCTTTCTGTATTCTTCAAGTTCTGCAAATCCTTTATCGCCAAAATAGTGAATTAATTCTTCACGGCAAGCCTCATAAATAGAAATATCCTGAACCGGGTTTCTATTGCAGACTTTTAACCGGTCTAAATGCCCATCATCGATAGTCAATGAACCTTCAAAAATTGTTAAAGGAAATAATATGCAATAAATCGGTTTATATTTCCACTTGTGTTCGTTTTCGCTAAGGGCAAGTTTTTGTAAAGAGCACAATCCTATTTTATCTAAGAAAACACATTTGTTATTATGCAACTCTGTTCCCACAGCGATTCCGGAGGTAAAATCCTTATCTTCTACGGGCGACTCAAACCATTTACTAACATCGGTAGTTTGGCTATCATCCATGAAAGGGATTATCTTATCTTTAATGTTTAACAAATCCTGATGTTCTGTCGAGTCAGCGTAGACACCATAATAACAGCATTCTCCGTTACATTGGCAACTAAATCTAAAGGTAAAGATCAACGGATCAATCTTTATTCCATTAATTTCTTTAGTAAATACTGCGCTGCTCAAAGATATTTCTCCACATCTACAAATTTATCAATACCGAAACATTTAATATCCGGATTAATTCTCTTTACCAATCCTTGTAAAACTTTACCGGGTCCGATTTCGTAAAATTCATCTATTCCGTCACTTACCATATTCACAATTGTTTCCTCCCAACGAACTGGTGAAGTTAATTGTTCAAAAAGTAATTTCTTTATTTCATCTTTTTTAGTAACAGGTTTGGCAGTAACATTTGCATAAACCGGAAAACGCGCGTCGTAAATGTAAGTGTTGTTTAACTCATTAAGAAATTCAATTTGAGCAGATTCCATCAGTGAAGAATGAAAAGCGCCGCTAACGATAAGTTCTTTTACTAATTTTGCTCCCTTAGACTTGCAAATTTCCATAGCTTTTTTTACGCCGCTTACTGAACCCGAAATTACAATTTGACCCGGTGAATTAAAATTTGCGCATTGTACTACTCCTTCCGAGGAGGCTTCCGAACAAGAATCAGAAACTGTTTGCATGTCTAGTCCGATTATTGCCGCCATAGTTCCTGGGAATTCAATACCGGCTTTTTGCATCGCTATTCCGCGGGTTCTAACTAATTTTACTGCCTCATAAAATTGTATTGAGCCTGCAGCAACCAAAGCAGAATATTCGCCAAGCGAATGTCCCGCAGCAGCATCAACATTAAGCGTTCTAATTAAACTTGCTAAAATAACACTATGAAGAAATATTGCCGGCTGCGTAAATTCAGTTTGCTTTAATTGAGCTTCGGGACCATTAAATAAAATATAAGAGAGATTTATACCGAGAGCATCGTCGGCGGTTTTAATCATCTCCTTTGCTTCAACGGAATTTTCAAACAAGTCTTTCGCCATACCAACATACTGCGAACCTTGTCCTGGAAAGAGAAAAGCTTTTTTAGACATAAATAAAATTTTTCATCAACATTATTAAATAGCCCAAACTAGATAAATCGCGCCCCAAGTGTAGCCTGCGCCAAAGGCAGACAAAATTAGTTTATCGCCTTTTTTAATTTTCCCATTGCGATAGTATTCCACAAGGCAAAGTGGAATTGTAGCAGCAGTTGTATTCCCGTATCGGTCTATATTAATCATTACTTTATCTTTGCTTATGCCCATACGTTCTGCAGTGGCAGCAATAATTCTTAAATTCGCCTGGTGAGGGACAAGATAAGCGATGTCGTCCGAAGTTAAATTATTCTTTTGCATTATATCATAGGAAATATCTGCCATACCCTTTACTGCAACTTTGAACACTGCCTTTCCATCCTGGTAAAGATAATGCATTTTCTTATCGACAGTTTCATGAGTCGGCGGGTTTAGACTTCCTCCGCCTAGCATATAAAGGGCATCTTTGCCGGAACCATCTACTTTAAGGAGGGAATCCTGCATTCCAAGGCTTTCATCTTCGGTAGGTTCGAGCAAAACTGCCGCAGCAGCATCTCCAAATAATATACAATTATTACGATCGGTATAATCAACAATCGAGGTCATTTTATCTGCGCCAATCACCATTACTTTTTTATACCTGCCGCTTTCAATTAAGGAACACCCTGTTTGAAAAGCGAAAAGAAAACCCGAACAAGCAGCCGAGAGGTCAAAACCCCATGCATTTTTTGCTCCGATATTATTTTGTACTAGGCAGGCTGTCGCAGGGAAAAACATATCGGGAGTAACCGTAGCAACGATTATTGCGTCGATCTCTTCGGCAGACATATTTATACTTTTTAAGAGATCTTCGGCAGCTTTAGTTGCCAAGTCGCTTGTTGCCCCATTCTCTAATATCCTTCTTTCTATAATACCCGTTCTTGATCTGATCCATTCGTCATTCGTATCAACAATTTTTTCAAAGAAAGCATTATCTAAAATTTTATCAGGGGCATACATTCCAACGCCAGTAACAATTGCACGGCGCTTACCATTTTTTTCCATTTAAATTCCGTTTAAGTTAAGCTTGAATATTTTTGAATTGAATTTTCAATTTTTGAAACTAAATTTTTCTCATACATTTCATGAGCGCGAAGAACCATATTTTTTATTGCTTTCGGAGTGCTTGATCCGTGCCCGATAATGACAATACCATTTATGCCAAGCAAAGGGACCCCTCCTTGTTCCTGATAATCAAAATCCTTCAAAATTTCTTTTAATGAACTCCGAAGAAGTCCGATTTTTATTTTATTAAACAAATTTTTCCCTGCGTAATCTTTAAACTTAAATTTAAGGAAGTCTAAAACACCTTCGCCAAATTTTATGAGAATATTTCCAACAAATCCATCGCAGACAACAACATTGACTGTTCCTTTTAATACGTCCCTTCCTTCGACATTGCCGAAGAAATTTAAGTTTGTTTTTTTAATCAATTCTGCAGCAGCTAAAGAGACCTCATTTCCTTTTGAATCTTCCTCACCCACACTCAAAATACCAATTTTAGGATTTTGGATTCCATAAATTTCTTGGGTAAAGATTGTTCCCATTACAGCGTATTCAAGAAGATGACGCGGCTTAGAGTCAACACTTGCACCGACATCAAACACAGTCGTTATTCCGGTTGAATTTGGCATTAGAGTTCCGATTGTTGCTCTTCCAACACCCGGAATTCTACCAATAATTAAAGTTGAAGCTGCCATCATTGCACCCGTATTTCCTGCGCTTACAAATGCATCTGCTTTTTTTTCTTTAACCCATCTGGCGCCGACAACAATAGAGGAATTGGGTTTGGTTTTTATTGCATTAGTAGGAATGTCGCTCATTTCAATAACTTCATCAGCATTAATGATTTTTTCTTCATCAAAACTGAGATTATGTTCTGAAAGAACTTTTTTTATAGCCTGCACTTTGCCCACAAGAAAAAGATCGAAATTTTTCTTTTCAGAAAAAGCTTGAATAGCACCGATGACTGCATTTTGAGGGGCGAAGTCACCCCCCATTGCGTCAACAACTATTCTGCATTTAGAATTGTCCGGGTCAGAATTGTGCATTGAAAGGATTTATATTTGAATTAACTTTTAGGCAAAAACATGGAACGTTCATTATAATAACCGCAGGAAGGGCAAGCGCGATGTGTTAACTTAAGCTCTCCGCAGTTTGAACATTTGCCCATCGACGGGACAGTTGCTTTGTAATGTGTTCTATGTTTATCTCTTCTACTTTTAGACCATCGTCTTTTAGGATTTGGCATATATTTTCCGTTTATTAATTTGTGTTAATTTTATTTTTCAAATCTACTAATGGTAACCATCTATCGTCTATTTCAGATTTGTCACAACTACAATTTCCCTCATTTAAGTTCTTGCCGCACTTGAAACATAGTCCCTTGCAATCATCCTTACATAATTTTTTCATCGGTATCGAAAGCAAAGCAAAGTCCTTAACATCGTCATCTAATTTTATCTTATCTGCATCAAGTGGTAAATAGATAACATTTATCGAATCGCTTTCTACAGGTTCCTTACCAAACAAATATACCATTTGATAACTCGTTGTGATATTTGTTGTGCAGTTAATATTACACCTATCACAATCAAAATGAGCGTTCAATTTCAATGTTGCATTAAGAACAATCTGATTATTTGATTTATTAAGCTCAATTTCAGCTAACACATTTCCCAAAAAAAAATCTTCAATTCCGATTTCTTTTATTGGCTCATCAAAAACATAATTATGAACACCATCTCTAAGGTTAGAAATCTTAATAATCATGGCATTTCCTCAAAAAGGAGCAAAAAAACGAGTGAAAATATAGCCATACTATGATTGATAATCAAATTTTTGCTAAGAAGTTTTTATTTATTTCACCGCAGCCGGGAATAATTTAATCTATTCAAAAAAGGAACAGCAAATTAAAACTACCCCCCAAAAACCATATGAATGCACTGTGAATGCACTCTGAATGCACATCAAAAAGCCTTCTAATAGCCTTATCATGTAAATGCATCACACTTTGCCTCTATTTTTCCCATTATCAAACTATAGAAATTCTCTCCTAAGAGCTTTATCAACTCTTAAGAATCAAATCTTTCATTGGTTCAGACATAAATGCTATTTAGTAATAACCCACATTGGATGGAAAGCATTGATAATCATATTGATTGGCACTTAAATCTATGCTTTTTTCTTGAACTTAAACTTGAACTTGCGTAGTGACCCGCTATGAATATTGAAATATTCGAAAGAAAAAGCACTATTAAATCTCTCACATTGCAAGGACCATGCTATTTCCCTATTTCTAATTTATTACGGAAAGTAGTAATAAAAGTGAGTCATTAAAAATTAATATTTTATATTACAAGTTTAAGATAATATATTTGATTGTTTTTTTTATAAATTTATAATTTGCAAACACTATTAAATTGTATATGCTAAAAGTAGAAAACCTGACAAAGGAATTTAAAGGAGTTACAGCGGTAAAAGATTTATCTTTTTCAGTTGAACAAGGTAAAATTTTCGGTTTGTTAGGTCCCAACGGAGCAGGAAAGACTACAACCATTCGCACGATCATAAATGTAATAAAACCAACAACCGGAAAAATCTATTTTGACGATAAACCTTTAACCGAAAGTTTTTTTAATCAGGTAGGCTATTTGCCTGAAGAACGGGGTCTTTATAAAAAAAGCAAGGTTGTGGATGTAATATTATATCTTGCCGAAATTAAAGGGATGACAATTCCTGATGCAAAAAATAAGGCTCAGTCTTGGCTACGTAAATTTGAGATAGAACATTACAGAAATAAAAAAATCGAAGAGCTCTCAAAAGGTAATCAACAAAAAGTACAATTTATCAGCGCCATAATTCATGAACCCAAATTGCTAATTTTGGACGAGCCATTTAGCGGTTTTGACCCCATCAATCAACAGTTTATAAAAGAATTGATACTTTCACTTGCAAAATCAGGTAAAATAATTATTCTTTCTACTCACCAAATGGAAACGGCCGAGAGACTTTGCACTGATATTCTTTTAATTAATAAAGGTCTGGAAATTTGCTCAGGACTACTTCCTAATGTTAAGAAAACATTTGGTAGTAATTTAATTAAGATTGAGTATAGCGGGGACGGTTCTTTTTTGAACTCTCTTCCGGAAGTTAAGCATATCGATAACTACAGTAATTATGCCGAAATTCAACTTGAAGATAATATTTATCCTCACGATTTTTTACGAAAAATTGTCCCTGTTATAGACATAAAATATTTTTCCGTCATCGAGCCATCATTAAATAAAATTTTTATTGACCTTATCAAACAAAGTCCAAACTAATTTTATGAATAAAATCTTTGCTGTTGCTAAGTGGGAATATTTAGAAAAAGTTAAAACAAAAACTTTTATAATTTCGTTAATACTTACTCCGGCAATCATCATTGGTTTTGCGTTAGCTCCGACTTTCTTATCCGGTCAAAGTGAAAATTCAACAAAGGCAATCGGAATTATCGATACATCTGGGCTATTCATCAATGGAGTTAAAGATGGATTAGAAACATATAGGATTAAAAATAATCAGCCCACTTATCTCCTAATTAATTTAACCAGCCGAACTCAAGATCAAAATGAATTAAAATCATCTGCTGATTCTGCGGTCATTTCCGGACAGCTTGATGGTTATCTATTAATAAATTACGGTGGAACAGATTCTGTGTCGGTAGAATACCTTAGTAAAAATATAGGTAATTATAAAGACATCAATAATTTTGACAATACCTTTAACAAGGTCCAGCTAGAAATAAAATTAAATGAAGAAAATATTAACCCTAAGATTGCTAAATATCTTTCCGAGAAAACAGAAATAAAACCAAAAATAATTGATGGGAAAGGGAAAGAATCTAAACCTGATTTTTTAACTGTCTTTTTCACTTCATTTATTTTCATTATTCTTTTGATGATGATGATCCTTTCATCAGGTGGAATGTTGATTCGAAATCTTGTCGAAGAGAAATCAAATCGGTTAATTGAAATCCTTGTTTCCAGTTGTTCGCCAAATCAACTGCTAACCGGAAAAGTTTTAGGACTTAGTTCTTTAGGCTTAACACAAGTAATTATTTGGGGCGTAATTGGATTTGCTTTAGCCGGGACATCAACTATTCCAGGTAATGCTTTCAATAATATTATTCCGATACTCATATATTTTGTACTTGGATTTGTTTTTTACACTGCAATTTTTGTCGGTATTGGTTCTATTGTAACGACAGAGCAAGAAGCCCAGCAAATAACCAGCTACCTTAGTCTCACACTCGTGTTACCTATTGCAATTAGCGTCCCTGCTATTGAACATCCAGATTCCCTTTTCGTTCATATTTTATCTTATATCCCGTTTACAATCCCATCGATAATGATTTTAAGATTTAATATAGAAACGATTCCTTTTTCAGAAATTTTAGTCACATTAATTATAATGATCGTATCAATTTATCTTGCGATAGTCGGCTCATCAAAAATTTTCCGGATTGGGATTTTATCATACGGGAAAAGACCTTCGATTAAAGAATTAATTAACTGGATTAGAGAATAATAGGTTTAATGTTTTACTTGTCATCCGCCATAGCAGCTATACTTCCCATGATGATATATTTAGTTATCATTTGGCGATTCGACAGATACGACCGGGAACCATTCAGCTTTGTACTGATTAACTATTTATGGGGAGCACTCGGGGCAATATTTTTAGCAATTATTGGAAGCGCCATTATTGAGACAGTATTATCTATCTGGATAAAAAGTCCAGTTAGATTAAATCATATCGAAACTATTATTGTTGCCCCATACGTTGAAGAAATTACAAAGGGATTATTTCTCTTTATTATTTTTACAAATAGAAGATTTGATAATATAACAGACGGTTTAGTATATGGAGGCGCTATTGGTCTCGGATTCGGAATGACCGAAAATTTTCTTTACTTCATTACATTCGGAACCAATTTTTCCGAATGGCTTACCATCGTGGTAATTCGTACGTTATTTTCCGGTGTTATGCATTGCGTAGCTACTGCAACTTTCGGAGCTTTTCTTGGATTTTCAAAATTTAAGGGAACGCCTTATAAAGTCGCGTTGCCCATACTTGGATTAGCTATAGCAATTTTTATCCATTTTGCATGGAACTTAAGTGTAAGCTTTCAATCTACGGCTCCTTTGGGATTTCTTTTCATGTTTATCACTGTTTTGATTTTTATAACAATATTTTCTTTTGCAATTTTGAGTGAGAAAAAAATAATATATAACGAACTATTTGAAGAATCAGCAAAGGGCTTAATACCTTTTGAACATTTGACGATCCTAAGTTCTTCTAAAAAAAATAGAAACGGTTGGGTTGATGAAAGCATTCGTAAGTTATATATTAGAGCAGCAACAACTTTAGCATTTAGGAAAATGGAATTAAAAAACTCGTCCGGCTCCAGTAAAATATTTTATGAAAAAGATATTGAGTATTACCGGCAATTTATTTCAAACTTACTTTATAAACCGATTGATTTTAAGTCATGAAGCTTGATTCAATAATTTACCTAATAGCAAATTCTTCTCTTTTTAATGCTACTGAAATTCCAGTTTTTGAAGCATTAGACAAAGAAAACTCTTTACTACTTTATAACGCGCTAACGTTAAACCACCATGAGAACCTGAGCCTGATTTCGGATACTTACACCTCAGTTTATTGCTTTGATGAGAAAGACCGAGAATTCCTTCCCGATATGTTTAATTCGGACCATTCAGATACCTTTTTTGCGGATACAAACAATAAGACCAAGTTTATAAAAAGATTAGCAGATAAATATTCAAACCAACATTTAAATAACCTTATCATTTTTACTAATTCAATCGGAATTAACCAATCAGATATTTTAAAAGCCTTTAACTTACTTTCTATGGAAGATGAGGCAATTGTAATCGGCAAAGCAAAGAATAATGGCATAGCTTTTTTGGGATTTAATTCCTTCAACAAAAATTTATTCCAAGAAATAGATTGGGACGACATTAATTACGAAAACCTTCTCCCAATGGTTAACAAGCATGAGAATTTTATTCATGTAATGAATAATTATCTTTCTATTCAAAAATTATACGACTTTAAACAGCTTTATGTTGAGTTATCTAAAAAGGAAAGCCTAAGTTATTGCAGTCAACAGATGCACGAAAAATTTACACATTTATTCATTGAATACAAGGAGCTTCTTAAATGAGCATTGTCGGAATTTTTGGCGGCACTTTCGATCCGATTCACACAGGACATTTAATTACCGCACAAGCCGTTCGTGAACTAAGAGGATTGGATAAAATAATTTTTATCCCTGCTTTCATTTCGCCTCACAAAACAGAAATACCAACATTAAGCCCAGAACATAGATTTGCTATGGTCAAACTAGCAATAAAGAATATTCCGTATTTTGATTTTTCGGATTTAGAAATAAATACTGCCACAATTTCATATACAATAGAAACATTGAGAGTTCTTAAAGAAAAATATAATAAGATAGAATTGATAATTGGTTACGATAATATTCTAAAATTTAGCTCCTGGAAAGAGCCTGATGAAATCTTAAAGTTGGCAAAAATAATTGTTTTAAATAGAAAATTAACCCAAGAGCCAATCAATAAGGACCGTTTTTACAACTCTGCCTTATTTGTCGACACACCCACTATTGAAATTAGCTCAAGTGAAATAAGAGAAAGAGTAACTAAAAATTTACCGTTAAATTTTCTCGTGCCGGAAGAAGTACAGAAATACATTTACCATTTTAATTTATATAAGGAGAAATAAATGAAAATATTAGTAACAGGGGGAGCAGGATTTATCGCTTCCCAAGTTTCAGACGCATTTATTGCAGAAGGTAATGAAGTTTTTGTGGTTGATAATCTTTCAACCGGATTTGAAAAGAACATTAATCCAAATGCAAAATTTATTAAAGCAGATATATGCGATAAAAAATTAATCGATCTTTTCGAAAAAGAAAAGTTTGACGTAGTTAATCACCACGCTGCCCAAATGGATGTACGCCGTTCGGTTGCCGATCCGGCATTTGATGCAAATACGAATATTCTGGGGACAATAAATCTTCTTCAAAGTTGCATAAAGACGGGAGTAAAAAAGTTTATGTTCGCTTCCACAGGGGGAGCAGTTTATGGCGAACAAAAATACTTCCCGGCAGATGAAGCGCATATTACTTTTCCGTTGTCGCCGTACGGTATTTCAAAACTTGCTGTTGAAAAATATTTGCACTTTTATCATTCCCAGTATCAGTTGAATTATTCAATTCTTCGATATGCAAATATTTATGGCCCGCGCCAAAATCCATTTGGTGAAGCAGGTGTAGTCGCTATTTTCACTTCTAAATTGCTAAAAGAAGAGCAACCAATAATTAATGGCAGCGGAGAACAAACCAGAGACTATGTGTTTGTCGGCGACGTTGTTAAAGCAAATACTTTAGCTCTTAAAGATGAAACAAGCGATGTATATAACATCGGCACTTCAATAGAGACTAATGTAAACGAACTTTTCAATATGCTTAATAAAATAATTGGCAAGGGACAAGTAGAAAAGCACGGGCCTCCGGCTTCGGGTGAACAGATGCGCAGCGTAATTACTTCAGATAAACTTTTCGGAAAGTTTAATTGGCAACCATCTACTTCACTTAGCGAAGGATTACAAAAAACAGTAGAATATTTTAAGAATTAAATTTAAGATTCAAAAAGTTTGAAATAAAAATCCAATTACGGAATGATTGAAAATATTTTGTTAGAAAAATTGTTTCAAAATGACAGACGAACCGTGGCACGAGCAATTTCAGTGGTTGAATCAGATAGCCCCGCTTCGATAGAATTATTAAAGAATCTTTATTCAAAAGTCGGCAGCGCCTATCGAATAGGAATTACCGGACCTCCTGGAGCTGGTAAGAGCACGATAACTAACCAGCTTGCAAAATATTACCGATCAGAAAATAAAACTGTAGGAATTATTGCTGTTGATCCAACGAGTCCATTTACGGGCGGAGCTTTGCTGGGTGACCGGGTCAGAATGAATGAAATAGGCCAAGACCCGGGCGTTTTTATCCGCAGCATGGCAACCCGCGGAAGTTTAGGAGGATTAAGCAAAAAAGCTAACGATGCTGCAGATATACTTGATGTTGCCGGTTATGATTTTATTCTTTTTGAAACTGTTGGCGTAGGCCAATCTGAGTTAGATATTGCTCAAGCAACGGATACAACCATCGTTGTTTTAGTTCCTGAATCCGGAGATGCAGTCCAAGCAATGAAAGCCGGTTTAATGGAAATCGCTGACTTTTTTGTACTTAACAAAAGCGATCGCCCAGGCTCAGAGCAAGCCGTAACAGCACTCAGAACAATTTTGATGATGAAGGATCATGATCGAACATCATGGTTGCCAAACATCATTAAAGCGGTTGCAATAGAAAATAAGGGCATTGATGAAATAGCCGAAGAAATTTTAGACCACAAGAATTATTTAATAAAAGACGGAAAATTTATAATAAAAA
>JAKBMG010000162.1 GCA_021831685.1 Bacteroidota bacterium
CTTAAATTAAGTTTGCTGATAATCTTATCCACTTCCCCCTTATAGTAATTTTGATTGGCGATTAAAAAAGGGCTGTGCATAGAAAGAGTCATTGAAATGTCAATTCTATGTTTGCTGGTATCTTTGTTAATAACTTGGAAATATTTTTCGAACAATTCTTTATCTCCGTAGCCCCAAGTAAATCCGTTTCCCGAAGAAGGCATTTGTGAATAACCGGGACCAAAATTCTTTAGATCAATTATTTGGGAGACATTTTGTTTTTTGAAGAAAGTATCCATATAATCGAAATGGGAATCGCCGCCATAGAAAAATCTTGCCGTATATCCGATGCTTACCAGAAGTTTAATAATAGAAAAATGAGGGGGCATATTATTTCCAAGTTCAAGAAACCCCTTTTGTGCAAAAGGCAGTGACCCAAAAATTGAAGATGGGAATGCAAATGTCCTTCCGCCGCAGCTTAAAAAATTATCCCAATATAAGCTATGTTGTGCAAGTGAATCTAAAAATGGAGTAAAACTTCCCAAATATGCGCCTTCTCCGGAGTATCCTTTACCTAGACTTTCTGTAACAAGGAAAACGATGTTTGGTTTTTTTGTGCCGATATTAAAATAATTTCCTAAAACATCCGGAGAATTTTCTATATGCAAAAAGGGGTAATTGCTATCTACATATTTGAAGCCGGTGGTGTCCTTGTTGTCTGTATCATAATAATAATTTGATATTGGAATTTCAAAATCACCGACAAAAAAGAAGTTATAAGATTTAGCGACAAAAAATTGTAGCTTATCTACGGCTAAAGTATAATCAGAAGTGTTGGCAAATTCCCGGGATTTTGGTGCAAGGTTTTTTGCACCCAGTACTGAAATAACTACAAAAAAGTAAAACGAATAAATAACCGCTTTGGGTAGTTTGATTTTGTCAAATCTGTTAAAGACTGCAAAAATTAAAGCAATAAAAACAATAAAAGCGATTGGATAAATTAAGTTAAAACCTCCGGCAGAGCCAACGGTGTGAGTTATTTCCGCTAATGAATAGCCAAACAAATCAGAGCCCAAAGGCAAAGCGGCTTTGGAGAAGTAAAGAATAAGTAGCAGATAAATAAAGACAAAGATGGTTCCAAGTACTCTAAAAATTATGACAGCGGTTTTTTTGTTTATTAAAAAGAAAACCATAAAAATTATGCACAGCAACGCAGACATTTGAAGAAAGAAAATAAGATCGAATAAAAATCCAACTAATATTATTCGTAATTGGATATCTTGAAAAAAAATATGGCGCCATATAAATAATATTTCGTATGCGCGCAGAAGAAAAAAAATAAACAACATACCCAATGCGGAAGGAACAAATCTTTCAAATCCTTCTTGTAATTTACTTTTGGATAAAGCTATTACTTCTTCAAATTCCATATTCTAATTTTATTTGTGGTTAATATCTAACAAACGAGTAGCAAAATACGTATTAATGAAATTCAAAATCAAACAATTCCTTTTACCTGGAACTAGAAAGAATAATAAAAAAGAGTAAAAATAATTTAATTTGATTTTCTTAAATTAGGGTAATGAATTTTCCTCGTTCCTATATATCTTTGTCAAAAGAGAGTGCTGATTCATAAAATCTAAAGTTGTTAGAAAGATATAAGTACTTACACAAAAAAAAACGGAAAACCCTAAATGGAAAAAGCTAAAAAAATATTAAAAGATGTTTTTGGCTATGATTCTTTCAGACATCTTCAGCAAGAAATAATTCAAAACATTCTGAACAAAAATGATTCACTTGTTATAATGCCTACTGGCGGAGGCAAATCTCTCTGCTACCAAATCCCCGCATTAATTTTTGATGGACTTACTATAGTAATTTCTCCCCTAATTTCATTGATGAGAGATCAAGTAGAACAATTGCGTCAGCTTGGAGTAAATGCCGCTTTGCTAAACAGTTCTCTTTCTCAGGATGTTTACAGAGTAAATTATGAAAGCGTAAAAACCGGCAAAGCAAAGCTTCTTTATTTAGCGCCGGAATCTCTAGCTAAGGAAGAAATTACAAGTTTACTAAAAAGCCTTCGTTTAGACTGCATTACTGTGGATGAAGCTCACTGTATTTCGGAATGGGGTCATGATTTTAGAAAGGATTATCGCCAGCTTGGAATATTAAGGAAAAATTTTCCATCCTCTGTCTGCATTGGGCTTACAGCAACCGCAACGCCAAGAGTCCAGGACGATGTAATGAAAAATTTAAATATGATACAGCCGAAAAAATTTGTCGCTAGTTTTAACCGCGAGAATTTATTTTTGCAGGTTTTACCTAAGCGCGATGCATTTGAACAAACTATGGATTTTTTGAAAGGACATAAAAATCAATCTGGTATTATTTATTGCTTCTCACGCAAGCAGGTTGACAGTCTTCATGAAGATTTGTCATACCTCGGTTATTCAACAAAACCTTATCATGCAGGTCTTTCTGATGAGGAAAGAAATAAAAACCAAGATTTGTTTATTAAAGATGAAGTTGAAATCATTATAGCAACTATTGCATTCGGAATGGGAATAAATAAATCTAATGTCCGATTTGTAATTCATTATGATCTTCCTAAAAATATTGAATCTTATTACCAGGAAATCGGCAGATCGGGACGAGATGGATTGAGAGCGGACTGCCTTCTTTTATTCAGTTATGCCGACATTTCGAAAATAAATTATTTCATCGATCAAAAAGAAGATGAACTTGAAATGCTTTCTGCAAAGGCTCATCTAAATGCGATGGTCAAATATGCAGAATCGGATATTTGCAGGAGAAACACGCTCATAAATTATTTCGGTGAGTCTTACCAAATCGAATACTGCGGAATGTGCGATAATTGTCTCGCTGAGGAAAAGGAAATGGTTGATATTACTATTCCGGCACAAAAACTTTTATCGACGGTTAAACGGACGGGCGAAATCTTCGGAGCAAATTATATTATTGATGTATTACTAGGAGAAGAATCCGATAGAATTTTCAGCAACGGACATCAAAAATTACCCGTATATGCAATCGGAAATGAATATGATAAAAAACAGTGGCATACTTTCGTCAATCAATTTATTCGAAAAGAAATCCTTGTGCGGGAATTAGAATTTGGTAGCTTAAAGCTAACTAAAAAATCTTACGATGTTTTGTTGAAGAAGGAAAAAGTACTTGGATTTATTAAGGAATCAAAAGCTATAACTAAGAAGCTGAAATTCTCGGTAAAAAGTGGCGACCAATCTTATGATAATGAGTTATTTGAGTTACTGCGTAAAAAAAGGAAGGAAATTGCGGAAGAAAATGGTATTCCTCCCTATGTAATATTTACTGATAAGACCTTAACCCAAATGGCTAAGCATTATCCTCAAGATGATTCAAGTTTGTTAGGAATTAGCGGTGTAGGAATAAATAAGCTTGAGAGCTATGGGAATGTTTTTTTATCGGTCATAAAACGGTATTGTTTTCAAAAAAATATTCAAATCTATCATCCCGGCAAAAAGACTACGTCTATTAGCAGGCAAAGATTAAAAAATAATTCTGATCTGCGCTACACTCTTGTGAGTGAATCGTTCAATAAAGGCGCCTCAATTGAAGAATTAGCTGAAGAATATAAGGTTAAGTTGCCTACAATTATTTCTTACCTAGAACGCTATGTCAATGAAGGGAAAAAGGTCAGGATTGAAGGTCTGACTCAAAGAATTTCTTTATCTAAAGAGAAGTATGCAAAAGTTTTTGAAGCATTTAGGGTTGAAGGCACATCAATGTTATCGAATATTTATGAAAAATTTAATAACGAAGTTTCTTATGAAGATTTGCACCTTCTCAGAATAATTTATAGTGTTGCCCGCGATATTTGATATAATTCAATTTTTATTTAAGTTTACATCACTATTATGAAAACAGAAAATCTAAATATCACTTTTACGGGTCTCACACACCGCTATCATCATCTTCTTCATTATTTTATCGATGCCGGATTGCGTTGAAATATTTTAATTAAAAAATTAACACCCCGGCGATTGTCGGGGTTTTTGCTTTTAAAAGGATAATAGAATGAATGGAAATTTAAAGTTAGCTGTGCAAAAAAAAGGTAGGTTAACCGAAAAATCACTTGAGCTTTTGCGCCATTGTGGAATGGAAATTGAAAATTACTCCGAACGGCTTGTTGTCACTGTGCGGAATTTTCCAATGGATATCTTATTCCTTCGCGATGATGATATCCCCGAATACGTACAGGACGGAGTAGCGGATATCGGCATAGTCGGAGAAAATGTTATTTACGAAAAGCAATCGAAAACGGATACTATGGAAAAACTTGGCTTTGGTAAATGTAGCCTGCAGCTTGCTTACCCAGAGAATAAAGAATTAAAAACTCTGGGTGATGTGAATGGGAAAATTATTGCAACCACTTATCCGAAAATTCTTAAAGATTTCCTAAATAAAAATAATCTCGATGCGAAAATTATTGAATTAAGCGGCTCTGTCGAAATAGCTCCGTCACTCGGCATTGCTGATTTAATTTGTGATATTGTCTCTACCGGCAATACATTAATGATGAACAAGCTTAAAAAATCATTTAAAGTCTTTGATTCCGAAGCGGTGATGATCTCTTCCAGCAATGCAAATAGTAAAAATGAAATCTTAAATGACCTTCTTGGAAGAATCCGTTCGGTTCTGAAAGCTCGCTCCTCAAAATATTTGATGATGAATATCCCTAAAAATTCTCTTGATGAAATTATCAGGATAATTCCTTCGTTAAAAAGCCCTACGGTTCTCCACCTGGCCGATGAACATTTGCTGGCTGTACATGCAGTTATTCCGTCTGATACTTTTTGGCAAATCTTTGGTGAATTGAAATCTGCCGGTGCTTCCGGGATACTTTTACTTCCGATTGAGAATATGATTTTATGAAAACTTATTTTTATCAAAAACTTTCGAATGTAGAAAAGAATAATCTGCTGAAACGTCCTGCCATCGACGTTGAAAAATTTTCGGTTATTGTTAAACCTATTCTTTTAGACATCAAACAAAATGGTTTAAGCGCTGCGTTGAAATATGCAAAACAGTTTGACGGATTTATCGGTGATGAATTTAAGGTAACTCAGCAAGAATTTAAAGAAGCTGAAAAAAAGTTGGATAGTAAAATTAAAAAGGCACTTGTAACCGCAGCAGAAAACATAAAAAAATTCCATTCTAAACAAATCCCTCAACCTTATGAAATCGAAACAATGGAAGGAATTAAATGTTCAAGAGAATTTAGGGCTATTGAAAATGTTGGGTTATATATTCCGGGCGGAAGTGCGGTTCTTCCTTCTACAATGCTGATGCTCGGAATTCCTGCCCAATTAGCAGGCTGTAAAAGGGTTGTTGTTTGTTCTCCGGGTAAAGAGGGGAAAATAAATTTTCCACTTCTTTATGCTGCGCAACTATGCGGAATTGATGAGTTTTACAAAATCGGAGGCGCGCAAGCAATTGGTTTAATGGCCTACGGTGATATAAACATTTCTAAAGTAGATAAAATATTTGGTCCTGGAAATCAATTTGTTACTACTGCTAAATTAATTGTAAGTGTTGATTTTGATGGTAGCGTCATTGATATGCCCGCAGGTCCAAGCGAAGTATTAGTAATTGCAGATGAAAATACAAATCCTGAATTTGCTGCAGCCGACCTCTTGTCTCAAGCAGAACACGGCGCCGATTCACAAGTTGTTTTAGTTTCAACATCGGAAAATCTTATTAATCAAATAAATAAAGCAGTTAACGTTCAACTTGAGGATTTACCGAGAAAAGAGATAGCAAAGAAAGCCTTGGAAAAATCTTTTGCTCTGATAGTAGAAAATATTGATGATGCGATATGCTTCAGCAATTCCTACGCTCCCGAGCATTTAATCTTAAATATTAATGATGCGGAGTCATATAAATCAAAAATAATCAATGCAGGTTCGGTATTTGTAGGACAGTATTCACCGGAAAGCGTTGGCGATTATGCATCTGGGACTAACCATTCTCTTCCAACTTACGGTTATGCGAAAACCTACGGAGGGGTTTCGGTGGAAGGTTTTATGAAGTCAATGACTTTTCAAAAACTTTCCAGAGCGGGACTTAAAAATATTTCAGGAGCGGTTGAAACCTTGGCGGAAGTTGAAGAATTAATTGCCCATAAAAATGCGGTAAGAATTAGAACAGCGGAATAAAATAATGGATATAAATAGACTTGTCAGAAAAAATATTTTAGAACTTAAACCTTACACATCGGCTAGGGATATTTACGAAGGTGACGGTATTTTGCTCGATGCAAATGAGAACAGTTTTGGCTCAACCTTTACCGAAATTGAAGGATTAGACCTTAACCGTTATCCGGATCCGCATCAAAACGATTTACGAAAGATTGTTTCTGACTATTTATCGATCAGACGGGAAAGTTTATTCTTTGGAGTTGGTTCTGACGAAATTATCGATTTGCTTATTAGAATTTTTTGCGAGCCGGGTAGAGATAGTGTAATTATTCCTGAACCTACTTATGGTATGTACAAAGTAGCAAGTGATATTAATAATGTTGAAACAATTAGTGTTCTTCTTACTGATCAATTTCAAATAGACTTTAATGAAATTGAAAAAGTATATAATTCAAACTCAAAAATTATTTTCCTCTGCTCGCCGAATAATCCAACGGCAAACCTTCTCAATAAAAAAGACGTAGCCAGGCTTTGTGAAAAATATAATTCAATTATAGTTGTTGATGAAGCATATATCGATTTTTCATTAAAAGGAACGCTCATTGACGAATTGAAAAAATATAATAACCTCGTCATATTAAGGACATTATCCAAAGCATGGGGATTGGCGGGAATACGTCTTGGCTACTGCATAGCAGACTTCGATTTGATTAAAATATTATTTAAAGTTAAAGCGCCTTATAACATAAGCACATTAACTCGTTATGTATTAAGTAAAGCTTTTTTAAATTCTAAAACTAAGGATGAATATATACAATCCATAATAACAGAACGCGATAGACTAAAGCATCAACTTGAAACTCTGAGGGGAATAGAAAATGTTTTCGACTCCGATGCGAATTTTCTTTTAATAAAATGTAAAAGTCCAAAAGAAGTTCAAAAAAAATTAATGGATAAGGGTATTATCGTAAGGGATAGAAGCAGTCAACCCAAATTGGAAGGTTGTCTAAGAATATCTGTTGGAAGTAAAGAAGAGAACGATTTACTTTGGGATGCAATTAAAAATATTTTATAAACAACAACTAAAAATGTATAACATAATAATTGATAATAAATTTTTTGAGTTAAAATTACCTGCATCAACGGGATTGATCAGCGGACTTAAAAAACTTTCGCAAAAGGGATTTGATATTTCCGTAAAGAATTTTGACTTATCTTCTGACGAAACATTAAAGCATATTTTTGAAATTGAGGGAATAAAAATTGGGAACAGCCAACATAAGGATGAAAATTTGTTTGTTATTTCTGTTGAGAAGTTATCTTATAAAAATTCAATTGCGGTAAGGGACAAAACGGAAATAAATAATTTCGCAAAAGCGGTTGATCTCATTATTTCAAGAATCCGTTCGTCATCTAAATTCCGGAAAACAAAAGAAACCGAAATAAAAATAAATTTATCCCTCGATGGTAAAGGAATTGCTGAAATAAGTACTGGCATTGGTTTTTTTGATCACATGTTAGAACAAATCGCAAAACATTCAAACATTAATCTGAAAGTCGAAGTAAAAGGCGATCTTCATGTAGACGAACACCACACAATTGAAGATGTCGGAATAACATTGGGACAAGCATTAAGCGAAGCGCTCGGAGAGAAGCTGGGCATCAAACGTTACGGATATTTTCTACCCATGGACGACACAATTGCGAGATGTGCTATTGATTTAGGCGGTAGATCATATTTAAATTTTAAGTGCAAGTTTGAGAGAGAAAAAGTAGGAGAATTTCCGACCGAGTTAACGGAAGAATTTTTTCGAGGAATTTCAGCTGGTTTAAAAGCGAATATCTTTATTAGAGCAAAAGGAAAAAATGATCATCATAAAATTGAGGCAATCTTTAAAGCTTTTGCAAAATCATTAAACGAAGCTTGCCGGTTAGACGAAAGAAACGAAGGAACGCTTCCATCAACAAAAGGAGTTTTATGATTGCACTAATCGATTACGGCGCAGGTAACGTTGCATCGGTTGCAAATGCACTGACAGAGCTTAACCAGGAATTTATAATTACTAGTAATGAAACAGAAATTTGCCGCGCACAAAAAATCATTTTTCCGGGCGTAGGAGAAGCTTCCTACGCAATTAGGCAGCTTCATTTATTAAATCTTTTTACTGTTTTACGTATAGTAAAAAAGCCTATGCTTGGTATCTGTCTTGGGATGCAGTTGATGGCGGATTTTTCCAAGGAAGGAAACGTTACTTGTCTTGGAATTTTCTCCGTGACAGCAGAAAAATTTGATGAAACAAAAACAAAAGTTCCTCACATGGGGTGGAACGATATTGAAATTGTAAAAGAAAGTAAACTCTTCAACGGTATAAAGAACGGTGAAAGATTTTACTTCGCAAATTCTTATTACTTGCCGGTGTGCCCGTTTACAACTTCAATTTCAAACAACGAAATTAACTTTTCATCTTCGCTTGAAAAAGATAATTTCTTTGGCGTACAGTTTCACCCGGAAAAATCCGGAGACGCCGGATTAAAAATATTAAAAAACTTTATTAATTTATGATAGTAATTCCCGCCATAGATATTTTGGATAACGAAATTGTCCGCTTAACAAGAGGCAATTTTGATAACATTACTTATTACCGGAACACACCGTTTCAGCAAGCTCAACTATATGAATCACACGGCTTCAGCATGGTGCATATCGTTGATTTGAAGGGAGCAAAAACAGGAAAGTTCACCGCACTGGAAATTGCGAAAAGAATTAAGGCTGAAACGAAAATCAAAATTGAATTTGGCGGAGGAATAAGAGATGTAAAAACAGCTACGGAATTATTTTCAGCCGGAATTGATTATATAATTATCGGATCGCTTTCGGTTAAAAACAAAAAGGAGTTTGAATTAATCGTCAAAAACAATTCACCTGATAGGATTGTTAATGCAATCGATGTTGAAAATGAAGAAGTGAAAATAACTGGCTGGACTGAAAAAACCGCTATATCGGTCTATTCCCATATAGAATATTGTTTATCGCTTGGAGTAAAAAAGGTCATTTGCACAGATATCTCGAAGGATGGAATGCTCATCGGCTTAAACATGGATTTGTATCAAAACATCCTAATGCGATTTCCGGAAATAGAACTTATTGCTTCGGGTGGCATTAGAGATATTGAGGATGTAATAAATCTAAAACAAACAAATATTTACGGAGTAGTTATAGGAAAAGCAATTTATGAAGACAAAATAGATTTAAAGGAGTTGGCGAAGATTGCTTTGTAAAAGAATTATTCCTTGTCTTGATATAAAAGATGGTCGCGTTGTGAAGGGAACAAACTTTGTAAATTTAGTTGATGCCGGTTCTCCGGTTGAACTTGCATCGCGCTATTCAAAAGAAGGTGCGGATGAATTGGTCTTTCTTGATATAACAGCCTCTACCGAAAAGAGAAAAACATTAATTTCGCTTGTAAGCGAAGTAGCAAAAGCAATCAGAATCCCATTTACCGTTGGAGGAGGAATTTCTGAAATCAACGATATTGAAGCTTTGCTGAAAGCAGGTGCAGATAAAGTATCGCTGAATTCTTCAATCGTGAAAAATCCTAAGTTGATTTCGGAAGCAGCCAAACGGTTTGGAAGCCAGGCTGTTGTTGCTGCTATCGATATAAAGAATAACCGAAAAGAATATAAGGTTTATATAAAAGGCGGAAGAGAAGAGACCGAACTTGTTGGTTTGGATTGGTGCAAAAAAGCAGCAGAGCTTGGTGCCGGAGAAATCTTATTAACCTCTATGGATAAAGACGGAACGAAAGACGGCTACGATAACGATTTTTTAAGACTCGTTACGTCTAGTGTTTCAATCCCCGTAATTGCTTCCGGTGGCGCCGGCAAGAAAGAGGACTTTTTAGATGCATTCAAATTGGCGAATGTTGACGCGTGTCTTGCCGCAAGTCTTTTTCATTTTAATATTCTGCCGATAGCTGAATTAAAAAACTATTTAAGCAATAACGGAATTACAGTAAGAATTTAGACAGGAAAAATCGTGGATAAAATAAATTTACCGGAATTAAATTATGAAAAATTAAACGGGCTTATCCCCGCAATTGTTGTCGATAAAAGCAGCGACAAAGTTTTGATGCTCGGTTTTATGAATAAAACTGCCCTTGAGAAAACTATTGAAACAAAACTTGTTACATTTTTCAGTAGAACAAGAAATGAACTTTGGACGAAAGGAGAAACCTCTGGGAATTTTCTTCACCTTATTGAAATTAAGCCTGACTGTGATAACGATACTCTCCTTATTTATGCTATACCAGACAGCAATACTTGCCACACCGGAAATTATTCATGTTTCGGTATAGAGAAAAAGTCGCAATTATATTTTCTAAATGAATTATTTGATCTAATTAAGAAAAGAAAAATTGAACTGCCTAAAAATTCTTACACAACGAGTTTATTCAATTCAGGAACAAACAGAATAATCCAGAAAGTTGGTGAAGAAGCTATTGAAACAGTAATTGCCGCTAAAAATCGCGACAAGAATGAAATAATTAACGAAACATCGGATTTAATTTACCATTTATTTGTAATGCTTGCTGAGCAAGACATTGATTTTGAGGAGATTGTAAAAAACCTTAAAAAGCGTCATAACAAATAAAATTTATTTAGATTTGCACAATGTATTCTGCCTTTGAATCTGAAATAAAAATTCGACCTGATGATATAGACTTAAATAATCATGTTCACAACACAAAGTATTTAGATTTTGTGTTAGCTGCACGTTATGAACAAATGGTAAAAGACTATAAAATGTCAATGGAAGATTTTCATAGACTTAATTTTAATTGGGTCGTAAGTGTTACACACATTGAATATAAGCGTTCTCTTAAGCTTGACGATAAAATAATAGTGCGAACGCAAGTAGACTCTGTCAATGGAGCGCAATCAAAAGTAAATTTTTGGATAATAAAAAAAGAAACTGAGAAAATTGCCGCAGAAGGACATCTCATTTATACAATGGTTTCTCTAAAAACAGGCAGGCCGGTGCGAATACCGAATGAAATCATTGAAAAATATTCTATTTAATATCTGGTATAAAAGAATTTTACTATGCAAGAATTTTTAAACAGATCGTATTTTGGAAATACGATCCTTCATTATTTAACCTTCCTGATAGTTTTCCTTTTCGGAATTTTAATAATTTACATTTTAAAGAAAATTGTTCTTAACAGAATTAAATTATGGACGGAAAAAACTAACACTACCTTAGAGCTGCCATTAGTTAAAGGGATACAAAAATTAGTTATTCCTTTTCTTTATTATATCGCATTTTATTCTGCGTTCAAAACATTGCGATTAGACCGGGACTTTATACATGCGTTTGATGTTATTTCTACAATTATCTTAACCTTCCTGATTATCAAATTAATTATCGCCTCGCTTCAATATTTTTTTTCTACTTATCTTAATCGGCAAGAAGGCGGTGCGGAAAAGTTTAAACAGCTTAAAGGAATTTCATCACTAATTTCTGTTTTGGTATGGGTAATCGGATCTGTTTTTCTCTTAGATAATCTTGGATTTAAAGTTTCCGCCGTAGTTACCGGATTGGGAATCGGTGGCATAGCAATAGCGTTAGCCTCTCAAGCTGTGCTGAAAGATTTGTTTAGCTATCTTGTAATATTCTTTGATCGTCCCTTTGAAATTGGAGATTCAATAACTGTAGGCGATAAGACTGGGACTGTTGAACGGATCGGAATTAAGACTACACGGCTACGCGGACTCGGCGGTGAGCAATTAATATTTTCTAATACAGACCTTACCGATTCGCGCATTCACAATTATAAACGAATGGAAAAACGTAGAGTAGTGCTTAGCCTTGGGGTAACATATCAAACTTCACTGGAAGAATTGAAAGAAATTCCGGCAATTGTTAAAAGAATAATTAAAGCCCAGCCAGAAGTTACTTTTGATAGAGGACATTTTACAACACTAGGAGACTCAAGCTTGAATTTTGAAGTAGTTTATTATGTGAATAGTTCTGATTACACAAAATTTATGGATGCTCAACAAGCAATTAACTTGAAAATATTTGATGAGTTTAATACAAGAAAAATTGAATTTGCTTATCCTACACAAACTCTTTTTCTTAGTAAAGACTGATTTACTTAATGTTATGATAAAATATTTGTTTGTATAAAATTATCATATAAAAAATCATTCTCCGGAAGCGCTCCGTTCACCATTATAATTTTCCCCGCAAACTCAGAGGCAAGTTTATTTGTTTTTTCTAAGCTCCATCCATTCAAGTAACCAAGGCATAGCATTGCCGCATAAGCATCGCCGGCACCCACTGTATCTACTACGTTTTCAACTTCACTTTTGTAATGATTCATTATCCCATCCTTATAAAGCATTGCACCGTTTTCACCTTGAGTAATGCATACCAAATCTATTTCAAAATATTCTGAAAGAATTTTTGCCAGTTGAAATTCATCAACTTTATTTTTCAATAGTAGATTATTTACAATTTTTAATTCATCATTGTTAAGTTTTAATACATTTGCCGCGCTAAGAGACGATTTAATGGTTTCCACATTATAAAAATTTTGACGAAGGTTCAAATCACAAAAATATTTTATCCTTTTGCAGAATAAAGATTGCAGGGTTTTTCTTGATTGTTCCCCTCTTTGAGCCAATGTTCCAAAATATAAGCAATCGGTTTCCTCTTCGATAAGGCTGGTTAGTCTTTGAGAATATTCTATGAAGTCATAAGCTTGGTTAAGCTCAATTTCCCAATGCGGAATTTTATTTCTGTCCAGGTTAGCGCTCGCAGAGCCGGTAGGGTTTTCATTATCAATTTGGACATACTTTGTAGACATATCATGATTTATCATAAAGTTCACTATTTCATTGCCGGTTTTATCGTTACCAATCCTGCTTATAAAATTTCCGTACCCGGTTAATTTTTTAATATGATAAATAAAATTGAATGGAGCGCCTCCAAGTTTTTTAAATCCCGGATAGACATCAAACAATATTTCACCGAACGAAGTTACGTTTTTCATTTAGAGTTGTTTTAATAGATAAAAAATATCAAGATGCAAACTACAACGACCGTTAAAGTCAGTCGAGAAGAAAAGTCTCTGTGCCGCCTTTTAATTGCACCCCATATTTTTGCCACGATAATCATTGTGATTGCAAGAGCAATTGTGAATAAAATACTTTGTAAAACGTTAAAAGTTCCACCATAAATCGAGGCAATATTTTGACCGTTAAAAAGATGACGATAAAGTACCTGTAGATGAAGCCAGTAAACCAAAAGTGATTCTCTTCCCACATCAAGGACAAAAGAAGTCTTTGTTTGCCGTTTCTCAGCATAATACCAACATAATCCCAGAAGGAATAATACATAACCAAGCCGTTGAAAAAAAAAGGCTGGATGCGGTTTAACAGAAAATGAATTTAATCTAAATATTTCCGATAAGAAAAAATGACCGGCAAACGCTAATCCTAATCCAATAATAGCTATTGAGTACATAAAAATTTTCTCATTTCCCTTCTCGCGCTCCTGAAGATACAAAGTACAAACAATGGCACCGGCAAGTAAAAAGCCCATCCATGGAAATAATGGAAAATATGAACCGTTATTAGGATTAAAATAATCTGCAAGAAACAGAGGCAGAAATTTTGTGAAATCAATTTGCCAAAAAAGAGGAGAAATAAGAATTACAAAAAAGAAACTTAAAATTAGAAAAATATTGTAATTCTTGTCAGATCTAATAATCAATCTTGCTATAAATAAAAATAATAACCCAGCCGCAATACACTGAAGGACATCAACATTATACGCAGCTAACATCATCTGCTGGTTTGCACGTTCGTGTATGAGCCTAATTGAGAGAAAAGGAATATGAAGAGAATAACCGACTAAAAATACTAATAGAATTCTAGCAATTTTCTTCCAAAATTTTCCTCCGAATTTCCTTAGCTCATCTAAATTTTTTTGCGAGGACAGAACGAAAGCGAAACCGGAGATAAAAAGAAATGCAGGTGCAACAAGCCCGTTTACAAAATTCAACTGATTGAACCAATCTGTCTTTTGTAAAGCAGGCTTAAGCAAAACATTAAAAGAATGAACTTCAAACATTACAAGAAGCGCCCAACCACGTAGAAGATCAACAAAAATAAATCTAACTTTTTCTTTCAAGATTTTTATGGTTTTGTTACTAAAGCGAAATCAGTAAAACTAAAAATTTCATTGTTGAAAAAATAGAATATTTCTGAAGATTCTCAAACCGAATTTAAAAGATTCTTTTGCCTATTTATCAAGCAAATACAAAACAAGGCTATTTAATTTTATTACTTGAAAATTCTTATACCCGGCTTCCTCAGCCAGGCTTTTTAAAAACTCCGGCCTTAGTCTGTGAGCAAGTGGAGGTCCGAAATTTTCTTCTTTATAATCCCATTCTAAAATTGAAGTCCTAATTAGCGATACCCTGTAGGCTTCTTTTATTGCTTTCTGATAATTGTCGACTTCATGAAAGACAACTCCGAAAAAAGTCAAATCAAAAGAATTATCGTTAAATGGTAATGCTTCTGCCGCTGCTACTTGGATCGTAGAATCAGGGAGAAATTCTTTTGCTGCATCTACCATGCTTTGGTTAGAATCAATTCCTGCAACTTTTAATTTCCTTTGATGAAATGCTTCGGCAAATAAACCGCTGCCTGTGCCGATATCTAAAACAGACTGAATCTTTTTGCCCTCAAGAGATGAATTAACGACCCTCTCGATTTCTAAGCGTTCAATTCTTTCCGGTGTGCGCAGTCTGTCTGCACCCTGATTAAATACCCTATCGTTAGTTGAAGAAGCAGAATGGTGATGATGTTCCGACGCGTGTGAATGTTTATCGTTCATAAATTTCATTAATCCTTTTATTCTGTTAGAGTCAATTAATAAAGAAAAGATTCTAGTTTAAAATACGTGCATCTCAAAGCGCACAAATAATGCAGATCGAGATGCAAAATATATTTAGCAATAATTTATCTGTCTTGTACTGTCCTTTGTAACATCCAGTAAGGATAGGCACGGGGAGGCTTGCTTAATTCATCAAGTCTACTCACCTCTTCCGGAGTCATTTTCCAGTCAGATGCCTTAATGTTTTCTGCAAGTTGTTCTTTTGTCTTCGCTCCGATTATTACAGACGATACTGCAGGCTTTCTTAATAAATAATTTATAGCAGCCTGAACAATTGAAGCGCTATGATTTTTTGCGATTCGCTCAAGCTCGTCAATTATGTCAAATCCCTTTTCTTCATCAAATTGAAGAAATTGATTTTCCGGATCGGTACGTCTTGCATCAATTGGGCGTGGTTTCCCACGTCTGTATTTGCCTGTTAAAAAGCCGCCTCCTAAAGGACTCCATGGGAGCACTCCTAATTTTTGATCTAAACAAAGCGGTACCATTTCATTTTCTAAGTCTCGCGCAATTAAAGAATAAAATGCTTGAAGTGTAACAAACTTTTCCAAATTCTGCCTTTCGGAAATTGATAATGCTTTCATCAACTGCCAGCCGGTGTAGTTTGATACGCCTATGTAGCGGACTTTTCCCACACGAACTAAATCATCAAGTGCGCGAAGTGTTTCTTCAAGAGGCGTATAAGGATCAAAGCTGTGAACTTGATAAAGGTCTATGTAATCCGTTCCTAATCGTTTTAAGCTTGCATTGCAATTTTCAATTATATGATGACGCGAAAGTCCAACATCATTCGGTCCAGCGCCGGTTCTGCCCCTAACTTTAGTTGCAAGAATTATTTCTTTTCGTCTTTCATCGAGTGCTTTGCCAAGCATCTCCTCGGATAATCCTTCGGAGTAAACATCCGCGGTATCAAAAAAATTTATTCCGCCGTCGAAGGCTAAGTTTACCAAACCAGTTGCTTCTTTTTGTTCAAGCTGCCCGATGCTCTTCCAGTAGCCTCTTCCTCCGAATGTCATCGCTCCGAAACAAATTTCAGAGACTTTTACTCCGGTGTTTCCAAGATATCTTAGTTCCATATTTTCCCTCTAATAAATTTTTATAATTATTTAAAATAATCCGTCGATTGATAAATATCTTTCGCCGGTATCGTAATTGAAAGTCAGTATTGTTTTCCCTTCGGGGATTTCTTTTAACTTTTGAGCAACTGCCGCTAACGCTGCGCCTGATGAAATTCCAATTAACAGGCCTTCTTCTTTTGCAGCGCGTTGAGCATATTCAAAAGCTTCTTCCTTAGTTACTGAAATTGCTCCGTCAAGTAATGTTGTGTCGAGATTATTTGGAATAAAACCTGCCCCTAGTCCCTGTAATGGATGCGGCCCTGGTTTCCCTCCGGAAATAACAGCAGAAGTGGACGGTTCCACTGCAAACACTTTAATGTTCGGAAATTTATTCTTCAAGACTCTTGCAACGCCGGTAATATGCCCACCCGTACCAACGCCAGTGATCAAGTAATCTATTCCGTTAGGAAAATCCATAACGATTTCCTTAGAAGTAAAATTTATATGAGCTTCAACATTTGCCGGGTTATCAAACTGCTGCGGTATCCAAACCTTCGGATTGCTTGCTGCAATTTCTTTTGCTTTTTCAATTGCACCTTTCATACCAAATTCGCGGGGAGTAAGTTCAAACTTTGCACCATAAGCAGACATTAATTTTCTTCTTTCAATTGACATCGAATCCGGCATTACTAAAATAATTTCGTAGCCTTTTACAGCAGCAACCATAGCCAGTCCAATACCGGTATTGCCTGACGTCGGTTCAACAATAATGCTTCCTTTTTTTAATATCCCTTTCTTTTCGGCATCTTCAACCATCGACAAAGCGATTCTATCTTTTATACTTCCGCCAGGGTTAGCTTTTTCAAGTTTAACCCAAACATTGTGCTTATCTCCGAATAGCTTGTTAATTCTTATGTGCGGCGTATTGCCTATCGCTTCTAAAATATTATTGTACTTCATTTTTCTTCCTTAGATTATAAATTCCATTGTGTTAAAATAATTTTCATTTGACCTTACCTTCACCTCAATCTTGCTATAAACAACCGAATTAGGCGGAACACTTTGCGTTAGCCAGGCATTGCCGCCGATTATGCTGTTCTTACCAATAACAGTTTCTCCGCCAAGAATTACAGCTTGAGAATAAATTATAACGTCGTCTTCAATTGTCGGATGACGCTTAATGTTTGCAAGTGACTTATCAACGCTCAAAGCACCGAGTGTTACGCCTTGATAAACCTTAACGTTTTTTCCGATCTTAGTCGTCTCGCCGATTACAATGCCTGTTCCATGATCAATAAAAAATGGTGAATCAATTTCTGCTCCGGGATGAATATCGATACCGGTAGCTTGATGCGCGTGTTCGGTTAAAATTCTTGGAATGATTGGAACTTTTATTTTGTATAATTCGTGCGCAAGCCTGTAAATAAGTATAGCCATAAATCCCGGATAAGCTAAGATAACTTCATCTACGCTTTCGGCGGCTGGATCTCCTTTATAAATTGCTTCTGCATCTTCCCAAAGCATATCGTGAACGAAAGGAATTTTCGTTATAAATTGATTGGCATTTTTTTCAAGATCGTTTTCGGAAATTTCAGTTGTGAGTTTCAAAAGCGAAATGAGATTTCGTTCAAGAAGTTGAAGCTTTGATACAACGTCTTCCTGGGAATAATAAAATTTATTAGAAAAATGCGGAAAGAGAAAATCCTTTAGCTCATTCAAGAAATCTATAGATTCAATTTTCATCGAAGCATTGCATGAATGCAGTTCCCTTTTTACTAAAAGCTTATTTGCAAACTCAAAATAAGGAGAATCCTTTTGAATTTTGTTTATCATATTTTACTCACCAAATTATCGCTAAAATCATATAAAATAATAAATGAAATTTATGAAAAAATTAGTCAAGCTATTATAGGCATGTAAACAGAAGTGCGCTGCGCCAACTTTCATAATTTATGAAAAACTGAAGTTAAACAGATAGCCGGCAATTATTATTTCGACCGCTACAGTTCCTTCGAATGTAAAAATTAAAGATAAATTTAGAACCTTTCTGACTACGGCAAGAATTAAATCACTATCTTCTGTCCCTTTGTTTCGGGGAAAACCCAGACCCATGCACCTGTTAAAATTGCAAAAAGTGCAGCAAGAGAAATTCCTCCGCTCAGTCCATAATCGACTGCAATTGTAGCAATAATTACCGGAGTAAAAAATTGGATACCGCGAGCAAGATTAAATGCAGAGCCCATTGCGGTATTACGAATTTTTGTGGGAAATAATTCTGCGAATAATGGCCCATATCCGCTAAACATTCCGGTACCTAATCCGACAAGAAACATAAAGCTTAAAATAAGCGGCGGATATTTTATAACGAGATCCCATAAAAGTGTAATCATTATTAATCCGATAGCCATAATTATCGAGTAAACCGAATACGCAGGTCTCCTTCCGAATCGATCAGCAAAAAAACCGAAAGTAAAATATCCAAGCAGTCCGCCGGCTTGTGTTATCAGCATCCACTCAGCAGATTTAACCATTGTGAATTGACGCTGTTGGTGTAAATATGCCGGAAGCCAGGTATAAGTAAACCAATAAGCAGACATATCGAAAATTGCAAGTATAAGGCATTTGATAAAAATACTGCGATACTGTTTTGTAAATAATAACATAAAGGTGTTACTACTTTTTTCTTCCGGATATTCATTATTCAAGACTGTATTTAAAGTCAACTTTTTTCTTTGAAGCCATACGTCCGATTCCGGTAATCCTTTCCTAATTAGCACTACAAGAAGCGCCGGTGCAATTGAAATGAAAAAACATACTCTCCAACCGATGTGTGGTTCTAAAATCCCGCCAATTATTGAAGCTAAAATAATACCGAAGGGCGCTCCGGTTTGCATAAAAGCTCCGTAGCGTCCCCGGACTTTCGCGGGAAAAGTTGCGCAAACATAAGTTTGTACCGTTGCCCATTCGCCGCCGACACCAAGTCCGGTAATAATTCTAAAAAACAAAAGAATCCAGATAGATGAAGAAATTCCGCATAGAAAAGTTCCGATGCTATAAGTAAGAATTGTCCATTGCAAAACATTTTTTCTTCCAAAGCGATCCGATAAAACCCCAAATATAACTCCGCCGATTGCAGTAGCAGCTAAAGATGAGCCAAGCACCCAGGAAAGATCAAAATTAGATAAATGAAGTTCTTTACTAATTGGAATAAGCAGAAATGAAAAAAGGATAAGATCATAAAAATCGAAAACCCAACCAGCCCAACTCATAAAAAGAATTTTATAATGAAGCCTGGTAGGTTTTTCGCATTCGTTCAATAATTTAGTGTCCATAGAAATCTTTCATTGTTAATTGAAGATTCTTTAATAGAACTCTAATAATTTCATAAAAACTATTACATGGCATTA
>JAKBMG010000159.1:0-61659 GCA_021831685.1 Bacteroidota bacterium
GTTCGCAAGAAAGATGAACAACCGAAAGCTAAAGGTCAGAGGTTTATTCAAAGCGGCGATATTTGCCTTTGCCGTTGGGATAAGTGTGAACTTTGGTAGAATCTATCGTTACCTGAGAGCACAAGAACTAGAACGAGCGCTAGCAGTTGCCTAAAAACAGAGGGAAAAGAGTGTCGTTTAGGTCAAGGTAAGTCAAAGAACGAATAAAAAAATGTAAAACTCAAATAAAAAAATATTACACAATTTTTTTTGGACTGATAGCACCAAAAAAAATAAATTAATAGTCTTTTTTCAAAAATAAAACTAAAAAGCATGGCTACTTAAAATTAGCTTTTTAGACCAGACTCATATATATTTATGGAAAATTATATCAAGCCTATAGGATAAAAAATGAATAATTTAAAAACCGGAATTGATTTTAGTAAACTTTCGATTGAAGAAAGTTTAAAACAGCTTAACGTTGATATCCAAAACGGACTATCGCAAGCGGAGGTTGAGACTAGACTTAAACAATTTGGTCCAAACGCTCTTGAAGAAAAAAAGGAAAGTTTGCTACTCAAATTTCTATCTTACTTTTGGGGACCTATTCCCTGGATGATTGAAATTGCTGCCATTCTTTCCGCTCTTATTCAGCATTGGCCCGATTTTTTTATTATTCTGTTTCTTCTTCTATTCAATGCTGCAGTTGGTTTTTGGCAGGAACATCAAGCCGCCAGTGCTGTTGAAGCTTTAAAAAAACAATTGGCTATAAAAGGCCGGGCTAAACGTGATAGCAAATGGATGGAAATCAATCCTTCAACATTAGTACCCGGAGATATTGTACGAATAAGACCGGGCGATATTATTCCCGCCGATACTAAGTTGATTGAAGGTGATTATCTTAGCGTTGACCAATCGGCACTAACCGGGGAATCATTACCGGTTACGAGAAAGCCGGGTGAAATTGTATATTCAGGTTCCATTGCTAAGCAAGGGGAAATGGTGGCATTAGTAACTTCAACCGGAAAAGAAACTTTCTTCGGGCAAACAGCTAAACTCGTATCTGAAGCAAAATCCGTATCGCATTTCCAAAAAGCTGTGTTAAAGATTGGTGATTATTTAATCTATTTAAGTTTGGGACTTGCTGCGGTGCTTGTTCTGAGCGAGCTTTTTAGAGGTTCTTCATTCCTTACTTTAATTCAGTTTACATTAATTTTGGTAGTTGCAGCCATTCCGGCCGCGATGCCTGCGGTTCTTTCCGTAACAATGGCAATCGGTGCTGTAGTGCTTGCAAAGAAAAAAGCTATTGTTACCAGGTTAGAATCAATTGAAGAAATGGCGGGAATGGACATTTTATGTTCGGACAAAACCGGAACTTTAACACAGAATAAGCTTACACTTGGAGAACCCGCTCCGTTCGATGTAAATAATCCGCAGGAAGTTATCCTTGCGGGGGCATTAGCGTCTAAAGCAGAAAACCAGGATGCAATTGACTTAGCTGTTATTGCCGGGCTGAAGGATTCAAAAGTTTTAGAGAACTATACTCAGCAGAAATTTTTTCCTTTTGATCCGGTTCATAAACGGACGGAAGCGGATATTACGGCTGAAGACGGAAGTACTTTTAAAGTAGCAAAAGGAGCTCCGCAGGTAATTTTTGAAATGTGTAATCTACCTAAAGAGAAAGTGGATAGCATTAAAATAAAAGTTGATGAATACGCTAAAAAAGGATACCGCACGCTCGGAGTTGCCAGAGCCGATGAGAGCAATAACTGGAAATTTCTGGGATTGTTGCCGCTTTTCGATCCGCCGCGTGAAGATTCGGCCGATATGATAAAACGCGCCAAGGAACATGGAATCGAAGTTAAGATGGTTACAGGAGATAATGCAGCGATAGGAAAACAAATTGCCTCAGAGCTTGGACTTAAAACAAATATTCACACAGCAAGCGAGTTTTTTAAGGATGAAATAGATGGAAAAGACCTTTCTTCACAAATGCTTAAAAATATAGAGAAGGCTGATGGATTTGCAGAAGTTTTTCCAAAACATAAATACGAAATTGTTAAAGCATTGCAGGCCCGCGGTCATATTTCCGGAATGACGGGAGACGGAGTAAACGATGCGCCAGCTTTAAAACAGGCGGATATTGGTATTGCCGTTAGCGGAGCAACCGACGCTGCGCGGGCTGCCGCTGCATTGGTATTAACGGCTCCAGGTCTCTCGGTTATTATCAAAGCAATAGAGGAAGCCAGAAAAATATTCGAGCGTATGAATTCATATGCAATCTACCGGATTACCGAAACAATCCGCATTATGTTTTTTGTTGTGCTGGCAATGTTAGTGTTCGACTTTTATCCTATTACATCAGTTATGATAATTCTGCTCGCTGTTCTTAATGATCTGCCCATTATGACTATTGCTTATGACAATACCTGGCTTGATCCGAAACCGGTACGCTGGAATATGCACCGGGTTCTAACAATTTCTACCACTTTAGGACTTATCGGGGTGATCGAAACATTTTTATTGCTCGCTATTGCAAGGCTATGGCTGGGATTAGATATTACCCATTTACAGTCTTTTATTTACTTGAAATTAGCCGTTGCAGGCCATATGACATTGTTTGTCGTCCGTACTAAGCAGCCGTTCTTATCAAAACCTTATCCGAAAAAAATACTTTTGATTGCCATTGTCGGGACGCAAATTTTAGCAGCTTGTATAGTTGGATTCGGCATTTTCGTGCCGTCTATTCCATGGAGTTATGTAGGCTTGATTTGGGGTTATTGTATTGTTTGGGCATTTATCGAAGATTGGGCAAAATTAGAAGTTTATAAACATCTTAATTTAACAGGCAAAAGGCATGTAGGTTTCTTAAACATTTTAAAATCTCCGTTACACGAACACAACTCTAATTGAAAATTAGATTGATTGTTTTATTCCCTTATTGAGCGGACAATTGTAATTATGAAAATATTTGTTATAATAGATTTTATAAAGGTTAAAACGTATAAAATACTTGATCAAAGTAATATGGTTTTTGCAATGTAATAAGAAGGCTGTTTATGGAAAATAAAATAGAAGAACTTATAAAAATATTTTACGGCAGAGATGTTATAAAGAGAAAAAATGCAAGATACGAACTGGTGAAAATTGGTAAACCGGCAATAAAATATTTAACCGGTTTAATCAATGAACCCAAAGAACACATTAGGTGGGAAGCAATAAAAACATTAAGCCAGATTGCCACACCGGAATGTATACCTGTTTTGATTTCTGCTTTAGACAGCGATGACTTTGATGTTCGCTGGCTTGCTGCCGAAGGATTGATTGAGATCGGCAAAAAATCCATAAAGCCGTTATTAAAAGCATTGATCAAAGAGCAAGATTCAAAATATTTGTTGGAAGGGGCGCACCATGTGTTGAAAGGTCTTGAATTTAAAAAAATTTATATAGACGATATAGGACTAATAAGGAAAATTGAGAGCTATAATTTACATCCGGAAATTGCGTTTGCCGCTAAAGAGCAGCTTTCTAAATATTAAGAGAAATTATAACTTATCGACGGATAGAAAGGTGAAGTATGAAGTAAAGTTTTTTAAAAAAATCTAGTGTAAACTGTTTTGAGAAAATAATTGGAAATCTATATCTGCAATTCTTAAAATTATAATGAAGCACAATTTAAATTTATGAATATTTAAGGAGACTTTCAGACTGGGCAGGAATGCAACAAGATCAAATAAAGCAGATGGGGCTGGGAAACTATCTGGCTATACAATAACAATTATTAATTGACCAGATGTTTTATTCCCAAATATATTTCTTCGGATTCCAGCGCTCTTTATCATCAGAAAAACCGGCTCGATGAATGAGTTTATCTTATCAATAACTTTAGCGAAATTACTTTCAGCAGTTAATTTATTACGATTAAGAAATGAAGCCCACTGAGTTTGTTTCTGAGAATTGCTTTTGAAAGTATCTTCATAAATTTTATGCCGCAGCTCTATATTTGTTTCCCGGTGATTGAATGTTGTTGTCATTGCCTTTTTAAGCAAATCTTTTTTGAACCGATAGTTACCCGCAAAAAAGAGGATATCATAAAAGTCTTTCATTCTGCTTGTCTCAAGCTGAAGTGAGACAACAGCCTCGAACTTTTCAGCAATGGCGCTTTCTACGGAGTAAACCTTCAAATGGGGGGCTGGAAAATCGAGCAAAACCGGAAATTCAATTTCAACCGGGCCGCCGGTGATTTTATCGCCATAGCCAATATCTAATTGAATTCTTTCTTTTGTATTCTCAAGAAAAGCAAAGAACTTAATCCGGACGCCGTGGTAATCTCCATCCTCAACAATATTTTCAGAATCAATAAGAGAAGCGTCGAAGCGCAAACCGTCCTCATAATTTATATTTAGTATTTCTGCAATAATTTCAGCAATCTCATCTTTTTCATTTGTTATGGAAGAGCCGAGAAAGTCAATGTCTTTTGTAGGGCGTGAACGGCTAATGTCGTGTGCGACGAAAAGTAAAGCGCCTTTTAAAATTAGGTTATTTGAATATGCTGACTTAGAAAGACGAAAAAGAAAACGTTCCTGTATATACTGGCGTAATAAGCTCTGAAATTCTTTATCTGTTTGGATTGAAATGTTTCTAAGTCTTTCCTTAACCGAGGCGGATATATTTTTTAATTCTTTTTTCTTCTTCATGAAAGTATTGCCTTTGTCATCGGTTCAATTTTTTTCTTTACGCCGCAGATATTTGAATATTCAAGAAGCTTCGGGATGTTTCTGGTTTTACGGTTTTTCAGATATTCTTTTAGTGATTCAACAGCTACATCTTCACCGAGCTTGTTCATATAACGGAAAAGGTCGCCGATTGTTTTTTCTTTGTTATAAATTTTAATTGTTCCGCTTTTTGTCTCGAGCGTTTCGATACCGGGTTCATAATAATTATCACCGAAGTAATAAACTTTTACTGGCGGATACCGAAGGACAAATTTATCCGTGTTGTTCGGAACTGCTACATAGATTTCCGACGGATTGAATGTCGTCAGCTCATAGTATGATGCAGCAGAGAGAAGGCAGATAACAGCTTTCTTGTTAGAGTTGCATACATCAGCAAAGCTGCCGTGTTCGTCCCAGGGATAATTAACAAGCTTGTAAAGACCGGGTTTGATCTTATCTATAATTCCACCTTCAACAGCCTTTGCAATATCTCTCGTCTGAATCCCGGATTTGCGGAGTTCATTCATCCGGGAATAGCCATTGTTTCTTTTAAATATTTTAGTGAGATTTTCCATCAATATTAATGCTGTGAATCGTTTACAAGGTAAATATAATAAATTTACCTTGAAGTTGATTCGTAAAATTGAAATAAAAATAAACTATAAAACGGCAGCAAACAGGAAGTAGTGACGAAAATTAGAGATGTTATTTGTTTGTAGTCTGTAGTTTGTCGTACATGTAAAGTGCATGAGTTTTTGTTTGCGATAATTATTGGAAAGTGATAACTATTGCAAATGGAAACTTATTATCCGTTCTTTTGTCTTGATACCACGATTTTTATCGGGGCAGGCGCCTGAACCAAAAAATCAAGACTGCAAATAAATCCCTGTGTGCCAAGCAAAGCTCGGAGTATCTAATTGGTGAAAGTCCGATACATATAAAGATTAGCAATCTACATGTAACTAAATCCTGCATAGTGTAAGGTAACGAACATTATGAAGCCAGGAGGCGGGAGTTGTCAGACCACAACGAAAGTGAAGGTATTGAGCCCCGAAATTATTAAGCTCATAGAGGTTGACCTTGTAGGAATAAGGGAAGACAAAACTTTCATAACCGTTAAGCGAGGCGATGAAAGCTCTATCGGGGTCTGAGTCCGTAGTATGACAACAAACAGATGCACCGGGAACTTGGGAGAGCCTGTCTAACCGGCCAGGTGGCCAGAGAAAACTCAATGCCGAAAAGGAGGAGAGTTTACTTGATGGATAGACAGGCGGTCGGATCGGTTCATAGTAAAGATAAGGGCAAGGGAAACCCTGCCTCAGTAATGCATTTATGCATGAGCTTGAAGGGACTGACAATCATATGTAATTAAGTAAGGAGAAACGTAAATGACACTTCGAGGTCATGAAAATACGGCAACAAAACTACTTAAAATAGCAAAGGTGGCTTCAGAAAGTCATACATACAGATTTACCTCATTGGCAAGTTTGTTAAATGAAGAATATCTGGAAAGCTGCTTTAGCGAATTAAATAAACATAGAGCATCCGGGATTGACGGAGTCAGTCTGGAGGAATATGGCAGCGCACTAAAGGAAAACATTCACAAACTCTGTGAAAAGATGAAGGAATTTTCCTATCGGCCACAGGCAGTACGAAGAGTAGGAATACCCAAAGCAAACGGGAAACTCCGCATGCTTGGAATACCAACAGTGGAAGATAAAATCGTGCAGAGAGCCATAGCCGGAATACTGGAGGCGATATATGAACCATCGTTTTTAGACATATCCTATGGGTTCCGACCCAAAAGAAGCTGTCACGATGCGCTTGAGAAACTGGATAAAGCAATAGCCACCCGGCCAACGAGCTATATAATCGATGCTGATATTAAAGGGTTCTTTGATAACGTAAAGCATGAATGGATTATAAAATTCTTGGAACACCGGATAGCAGACAGAAACTTTATTAGGTTAATCAAGCGACTACTAAAAGCAAGTATAATGGAAGAGGGTAAATATTATGCGACAGAGGAGGGCACACCGCAGGGTGGAGTCGTCAGTCCAATACTTAGTAATATATACCTTTACTATGTACTTGACTTATGGGTAGAGAAAGTAGTGAAGAAGAAATGCAGAGGATATGTAGAAGAAATCAGATATGCAGATGATTTTGTAATCTGTGTGAAGAACAAAGAGGAAGCAGAAGACATAATCAGTATGCTAAGAGAAAGACTAAAGAAATTTGGTCTGGAGCTGTCTGAGGAAAAGACGAGGTTAATACTATTCGGCAGATATGCCAAAGAAAAGCGGAAGCGACCTGAAACGTTCGATTTCTTAGGCTTCACACACTACTGTGATACCTCAAGAAGCGGGAAGTTTAAGGTCGGCAGACAGACAAGCCGGAAGAAACTTATATCGAAGATAAAGGAAATGAATGTATGGCTAAAGAACATTAGGAATGTCTTTCCAATTGAGGATGTCTGGAAAACACTAAAGCAAAAACTCAGAGGGCATTATATGTACTACGGTATAGGCGGGAATTACCGCAAAATTGCCGGTTACTATTTTAGTGTCATCAAGCTAGTATTTAAGTGGCTGAACAGACGAAGTCAAAGGAAAAGCTATAACTGGGAGGGATTTATAAAATACCTGACCAAATATCCTTTACCTAAACCGAAAATATATCATGCTTATGGAAAATAAAGTCGCAAGTGAATATGATTGAAGAGCCGTGTGAAGGAAAACTTCAAGCACGGTTCTGTGAGGGGAAGCGAATAAATAAATAGAAAAGATGGATCGGAGAGGCGGAACTCGAAGATGAAAATACATTTATTTATCCAGCTTCCTACTCGACAAAATGTTACACTGTTATTTTGTCTTGATATCCCGATAAAAAATCGGGACAGACGCCAGAACCAAAAGATCAATAAGACAAATAAATACTTTTCTTGGCGCAAGAAAAGTATCAAAAGAACATGCGCTGTAAAAGAATTACTATAATTTTTCTTCGCTTCGTTAAGAAAAATAAACTCGCTTCGCTCAGATAGTATTTTTCTTTATACACTTCGCTGCGAAAAATTATTTAACGTAATTCTTTTAAGGCGCGAAGGCATATAGGACAGAAATTTATTTGAGGTCATTTCGGAAATATCTTGTGTGATTGATTGAATTTTTGTTTTAGGATTTGAGGTTGGATTTGGATAATGATGACAAGGGAAAGTTAGGAATTGATTCTGAGATTTTGTGTTTTGGGATTACGGCGGCGGCAGGCGAAGCGGAACAAGTGTATTTGCATTCAACTGAGAAATAAAATTAAAGCAAATACTCTTGTGTAGCTGAGCGGAGTCTTCGACCCGCCGCCGTTCTTATTAATGTAAGGGAGCGGAATGCTGGCAAAAATTGTCTTCACCCAGCATGGAGCGACCGATGATGAGGTGACAAGGTTTCGTGCCGAGTTTACATAAATCAACATTATAGGACGGTCGACAGAAAGATAAGGGAAAGTAAAGATGATTTATTCTGTACTATAATGTTTTTTATGTAAATCTGGCTGACAATGTCAAGATGAGGTGAGTTCATCTCATGTCAAGTAAGTTTGCAAATGTGAGATTTGAATTTATGGGTTTTGTGTTAGTGGAGTGAGGGCGGAATTTTTGTCAGTGGAACGAAGCAAGGGGAAAAGGGATAAATTATTTTGCTCTTCCTCTTTTTACCTTGCGAAGTGTAGCAGCGAAAAATATGACCGAACGGAATGTCATATTATTTTTTAACCTTTGATATTTCTGATTCGATCTTCTTGTTGATTTCGTCTTTGACTTGATCGAGTTTCTCTAAAAGAAGTGTGGTGTTGACTTTGTATTTCATTTCGGATTCTATGATGGAGATGCGCTTGTCCATGGAGTTGAAGGCGAAGGCAATTGAAATAATAAGTGTAACGATGTACAGGAAAAATTTTATGAGTTCAATTGCAAGTTTTATTTTGTCCTCGTGTGCCATTTTTTTAATGATGAATTATGAATGAAGAATGACGAATTAGAAACAATTGGATTGTATGAGTACATGTTGAAATCCTTTTAAGGAATAAAGTGAATTAATAATATTACTACTAAAGCTGTTGTCAGAGCGCCGAATAAAAAGGTGTTGTAAAATGGCGGATCGATTCTTTCTGAAATTGTTTCTTTGATTTTTAGTGTGTCGACACGAAGTTGATAAATCGTGTCGATCCGGATTAAGTCTTTAGATGTTAGGTTTAAAAAATATTCTAGGGCAAAGCTGCTGTCAGTTTCCGGTTTGATGTTTATTGAAAGATCATACAGGCTATCGCTTTTTGAAAAGCAATATGAGGAATCTTTTTCAGAAGGCTTTAAGATAACTTTGTTGTGGATAGATTTTGTTTTTGTTGTAATAGAATCTTTGCCTTGTTTGTATAGCTGCTGTGTCTTGCCGGTGGAAAAGGTTGTTTTGGTTTTTGTCATAGTTTTCGGTTCTGTGTTTTTTATAGGACGGAATAGGACAAAGAGGACGGATAAAACAATGGCTATGATTGTGATATAATAAAATTTTTGTTTCATGTTTTTATCTTTTTTTGGAGCAAAGAAAGGAATGGAAAATTTGCGATGTAATGTAGAATTGAGGAAGCATTTTTTTATGTACTTTTCTTAGCGTAAGAAAAGGTACCCAAAGAAGCATGCACTTAAAAATAATTGCTAAAATTTTCTTTCCGCTTCATTGCAACAAAATAACTCGTCTGGTAAGAACCGGACTCAGACAGATTTTATTGCGGGCATTTCGCTACAAGAAAATTTCTTAACGCAATTCTTTTAATGTGCGAAGGCATAAAAGCAAAGACAAAAAGAGTATGGAAACGTGAAATGTTATTTTATTATGGCGATGCGGGAGAACCAGCCTATGAATATTTCCTGGGAGCGGTCGCGCTCCATTATTGCTATGTAACGTTTTGCCTGGTAAAAGTTGAGAAGGTTGAATACGAGTTTCGCGCTGTTTGCAGTAATACATTTGTTTAACGCTGAAAGTGTCAGGTTGCCGATTATGCCATCGACTATAATGTAGGGATATAAGTTTGCATTTCTGTTGAGAAGGTTGATTGTCTTTTGCAGGAATTCTGAGGCAACCGGCACGCCAAGATTGATGGAGCTGTCGAACAGTTCATCTGCGATGAGCTGAGACGGTAGAAGATCTCCTTTGAGTTTGTTCCAGAATTCTGAATGGTAGAAGTCTTCAACAAGCTGGTTGAGCTTATTGACCTCACCCCCAGCCCCTCTCCTAAGTAAGGCGAGGGGAGTTGAATCTATGATTTTCCAGCCGGGCCAGGTTGGGTGCATGATACGAGAAATGCCTTTATAGGTAAACCCGCCGTGATCGGATTTGTTGTTGCTTATAAAGCCTTCCGCTTGCATTACTTTATTGAAGGATATTTGAAAATCGGGTTTCATAATTTTATTTTTCTTTTTGCAACAAAGAAAAGATTGTAATAGAATGGATACACTGTAGATTTAGGAAAGGAATGATTCACTGTACTTTTGCGTTGATGTCCCGATATAAAAATCGGGACAGGCGCCAGTACCAAAAAATTAGGACCGCAAATAAATTCCTAAAATTTTATTCTGTTTCACTACAGAAAAATAACTCGTCCAGTAGGAACCGGACTCAAACATATTTTTCTGTTATACGCTACACTTCATAAAATTTTTATACGGAATTTATTTGATGTCATTTGGATTCTGAAAAATTTTGCGTTGCTTTTAAGCCGAAGACGGATGTGAGCAGAGTGAGTTTTTCCCAGGTGAGTGTGTAAATGCCTTTGGAGTGGAATTCCATTAGCCAATCTGTAAGGAACCAAAGAACTATTATTAGCATTGCGATTCTTGTGGAACTGGGATTGCCTTTGTTGTCGGAAATGATTTGTTTAAAAAGCTGTAAGATTTTTTGTAGCGTCTGCATGGTGATTTTTTTGAGGTGAAAGAAATAAGAAAAGGAATAGAGAAGCACTGTAGAATTTGTAAAGGACGGAGGTATATTTATTATTTTTGAATGGCGATATAAAAAGAATTTAATCCGTCGAAGCCGGACAGGTGAATCAAATTCCTACGAATGGTTTAATTGGAAAAATAGAAGAAGAAATTTTATACCCTCAATTGTACCCTCATTTAAACCCTCTCATTTGAGAGGGAATAAATGGGGGATTAAATATTTTTAACATAATAACCGCCAATTTTTTTAGAGCCCTTAAATTCTATTAAATCTTTTTGTCTTAGTTTCTTTATCCATTTTTCGACTGTTTTAAGCGGCGTTGATACAGATTCAGAAATATAGTTTGTATTATAACCGGGATTCTTTTTTATGAATTCATATACTTCTTTTATTCCCCCACTTAATCCCCCACTTGGTTGGGGGATTAAATTCTGCTGCCGGGTAGATTTAATTTTTCTTTTAAATGTGGTGATAAAAATGCCAGCCACCCAAGCTAATTCTGTTTCAGGTTCTTTTTCAAATATAAAGGCAATGCCTCTACCTTTTCTTTCGCCAAGATGGGCGCGATTAAATAAATCTGCAAGTACTTCATTCCGTCTTTTAGAAATGTTTCTAGAAGTAATAATAGGGATTGTGAGACCTCCGAAAAGATCGCCAGGATTTTTTATTTCGACTCTATCTTTGAAAATGCTTATGGAAATAAAATCCGGATCGTAATAATCTCGGTGGAGGAAGGCATTGATAATAGCTTCGCGTAGTGCTTCTTTGTTTAATTCGGGGACATCCTTTCGATAAAGACCGTCAACCGTCATGCCAATGTGTATATTTTGCAGAATATATTTTTCTGCTTCTTCCATTAGAAAGAGCAAATCGCCTTGGAAATTTTTCTGATCAATAATTGTGGATGCGGTTTCTGATGCAAAGACAGCGCAGCTTAAGAAAATATTTGGGAAATATTTATTGGGACTTTTTGAAAAAAGCGCAATGGATGCGTTTAACAGATGACCATTTTTGTAGACGTTTAAAGATGCAAGAACATCTGAAAGGTTTGTAAATTTAATACCGGCAATATTACAGTAATTCTTTACTTTCTTTGAGTCGATGTCTCTTAGAGTTGCGGAGGGGTTTAACGAACTATCCCAACGCTGGTCTTTATTCTTTAGAATAAATTTCTTCAATTCTTCTGCAGACATTTGTTTGTCTTCGTCGGCTACACGAATATAATATCTACCTTCAGCGGCATAGGGAGTTTGAATGCCCTCGAAGGTAACTTTTATAATGTCAATATTATTGTATTTTATTAGAGAGATTGAAGGATAAATTTTCGGTTCAATGTTATCGGAAATAATTTGTGAAATATCTCTAAGTGTTTTCTCAGAATGAAGGTTTTTAACAGGATTGCCTTTGGGATCGATGCCGAAATAGAGAGTGCCTTTTGATGTTTGTTGAGAATTGAGGAGATAGATTTTAGGGACTCTCTTAATTGAGCAATTGATTTTTTTGTTTCTATGGTTTCGGATTCTAATATTTTCAATTTGTCTTTAGGCTTTAGGAAATTAATATAATGTAATTGTTTTGTAAATATAAATAATAAAACAAATTTATACGATGAACCTGAAGATGAAGAAATAAGAATTTGTCCCGGCTGACTCGGTCAGGCACTTCGTTGGATGATAATTTCTAATTCGCCTTCGTTAAAGCTACTGCAGACAGATGCAATTTTTTTAAGGTGCGAAGACAGAAAAAAGGGAAGACATATTCTTTAAGGAGCAGGGGGATTAGTGTTTGAGGTGTTATTGTTGGAATTTTCAGAAAAGTTTTGGGCGGCATTAGTACCGAAGGCGGAGGTAAGCATGATTAGCTTTTCTCATGTGAGTGTGTAAATGCCTTGGAGTGAAATTCCATAAGCCAATCTGCGATGTACCAAAGTATTATGATTAACATTGAAATTCTTGCGGAACTTGGAGTGCCTTTGGTGTCGGAGATGATTTGTTTGAACAGTTGTAATATGTTTTGCAAAGTTTGCATAGTAATTTTTTTTGAGAGGAAAGAAATAGCAAAGGGATTTTATAAGCACTGTAGAATTTGGTAAGTATTTCTAAAATAATTTATTAATAAAAGAAAAGTGGCCCATTTTAGGTGAACAAGAATAGTTTTATTAATGCAAACTGAAAGTTACAATAAACGATTTAAATTACCGAGAAGATCACCTATATAGTTGGTTATATAAAATTTATTTATGTGATAACCGCTTATTCTACATTAAAAGAAAAGAAGGTTAAATAATTTTTCTGAAATAACGAATTAACAGATCAATAATTCTTCCGGAATCAGTAATTATTTCTCCATTTACTTTATATTCATATTTTAGCTTTGATAAATCAGACTTATCGTTATTAAAATTAACTTTAACAGTTACCCTGTACAAGCCTGCATAGTTTGTATAGTTCCCATTATTGTTATTAATTTTTTCCGCGCCAATTGATATTATTGAGGCATCAAAAAGGCGATAATCGTCTTCAGATTGTAACGCAGTTAGCTTTATTTTTACCTTATCATTAATCTTAACCCGGTTTATGTCATCTTCTTTTACAAATAGTACTGCATCCCAATTCTTTGTCTCCGCTATAGCCATTAGATTAGCCCCCTGCTGTACAAAGCTGTTTGGAAGGTTTTCAATTCCTTCGGTTAATACAATGCCGGTAGAAGGTGATTTTAGTATTAACTGTTTTAATTTTTCTTGGATAATTCTTTCTTGCAGTAATAATCCTTTTAATTCAATTTGCAGTTGTGCAAAGGCGTACTTAAGTAATGTTTCCTTATTAATGTTTAGCCTGCATAATTTAATTGCAGTTTCAGCGGCATGTACATCAGCCATTGCATAATCTAAGGTAATATTTTCCCCTGACTTATAATTATTTATTAAAGAATCTAAATTTGCCTTCGGAAAGAAACTCGAAATCCTATCTCTGAAAGAGGCTTTCGATTTAATTAGCCCCGCTTCGGCGCTATTTAATTCGAGTTCATTCTGTGTTTTATCAAAAACAGCATTTTTCATTTTTTGGTTAACGGCATTTTCATCAGACGCTATTTGAGATTGAATATCAAAAAGACTTTTCTTTAATTCTAATGAATCAAGAATTATTAATACCTGATTAACATTGACCGTATCGCCGCTTTTAACTAAAATTTTATTTATTATTCCGCTTTCCGGCGAACGCAAAAGGATTATCTTTGAAGGAGAAAGTATCCCTTCGGCGCCTATTGTTAAATTAGTTTTAACAGTGAATAGAATAATTGCAGCAATTAAAGCAAAAGAAATTAGAATAATGAATGTTGCACTTACGGACTTATTTACAAGGCGTATTGGAAAAGTTCGTTTTATCTCAATCTCGGGAAGAGAAAAAATATTTTCTTTTTTATTTTGCTTTGCGTCCATAAAAATTAACTATAAAATTTTTAATAAAGATTCGTTTCTATTATCGCCGTTAAAATATATTTTCCTGTAAGTTTCACATCTTTCAATTAAGTCTTCATGAGACCCGAAATCCTGCACCTTTCCATTTTCAAGCAAACAAATTTTATCTGCAAGTGATGCGGTGGCAATTCGGTGTGTTACAAAAATTATGGTCTTATCTTTTTCTTTTTCAAACAAATCTTTTAATATGTCAGCTTCCGTTTTCAAATCTATGTTTGAGGTGGCTTCGTCAAAAATAATTATAGGCGTGTTTCTTATTATTGCTCTTGCAATTGCAAGCCGCTGGCGCTGCCCGCCGGAAATACATGCTCCCCATTCTGCAACGGGTGTATCTAATCCTTTGGGTAGCTTATTAATCAGCTCATCCATCCTTGATATTTTAATTGCGTTGGTTAAATCATTTTGATTAACATTATTTAATCCAATAGTAAGATTATCTAGTATAGACCCCTTAAACATGCTGAATTCCTGCCAAATAACAGATACTTGTTTCCTTAAATCAGACAGGGGTACTTGAGCTAATGGTATCCCATCATAAAAAATATTACCTTCATCCGGAGTTTCCATTCCAACCAACAAACGTAAAAGTGATGTTTTCCCTGAACCGCTTGAACCTACAATTGATACAATAGATCTTGGCTTAATATTTAAACTTATGTCTTGAAGTACTTTGATATCTGTATTGTAACCAAAAGTCACTGCATTTATTTCAATATCACCCTTAAGTTGATTTATTATTTCAGAATGATTTTCTATAGAGCTGTCTGGTTCAATTTCAACCGGAGAATCTAAATATTCAAACATGCGGTTTAAGTTAATTGCAGATTGTTGGAAGTCTGAAAAGAGACCTACAAACTGAGTTAATGGGTTATACAAATACCCAATATAGGATGTAAATGCTATATAATCACCCAGGGTCATCTGATGCGATAATATAAACATCCACCCTATCCATGTAAACAATGCAGTATTTAACGAACTTAGTACTCCGTTAGAAAGACCTAATACCTGTCCTATTCCACCTGCTTTTAATTGTATGTGCAGTGCGTTTTCTATTTGTTTTTTTGATTCTGAATATACATGGTGTTCAAGCGACATTACTTTTAGTGCACGGATATGTGTCAGCATTTCAAATTGAAATGCGTTTAGGCTTGCATAAGCCTCAGCAGATTTTTTCCAATACCTTCTCAAAAATTTTCCGGTTAAGGTAATTATCATAATTGTTATTGGAAGGCTAATGAGAGACACTATTGCCAATTTCCATTGTAATAAGAACAAAAATGGTGGAACTAGGAGCAGGTAAATACCATTTACAAAAACAGTCTGCATAACTTTATTAACAGCACCAAGGGATTGGCTTACATCGCTAAAGCGGCTCATTATTTCCCCAACACGATGTTCATCAAAGAATCGAATCTTTAGATGCTGAAGATGATTGAAAAACAACAAGCTTGTAGCATTACTTAACTTGGAATTTACATATAGATTAAAATAACCCTGTATAGTTCCAATTAATGTTGAAGTAATGTTTATTGCCAAAATGCCAGCAACAATAACCTGCATTAGGGTTACGTCCTGAGATGGGTATACATTATCAATCAATAATTTTATTAAATAGGGAACTGCCAACCCGATAATACCAATTACAACTCCAAGTGATGTCCCTTTTACTAATTTTATCCAATAAGGTTTTATTAAAAGGAACAATCTTTTAAACTGCTGAAATGATTCCTTGAGCTTAGGTGTTTCATTACTCATTACTTATTACAAATTACTGTTTTTATGAACGATGGGAATAGACTTCATTCTCTATTCACATGTAAAAATGGAAGTAAGGATTTATTAGCAAATTCTATAAGATTATTCTAATGTCAAAAATTATAATTACAAAATTTTTGTAATTTCTATAGAATAAAGACCATTTTTCATTTTCTTCTTTACAATAATTAAAAAATAATGAATTTAAATTAGCTGCTATGAAAGCCGATTATTTCCTCTTTTATTCCGACTTATCCAAGTAACTTTCAAAGTCATACACTTTTATTATTGTACCAATACCAAATACAAAAATAAATATACTTAATTGATTAAGTTCGTGAAAAATCAATGCATTTTTCAAGAAACTAATAATGGCTACTACACAAACGGATATACCAACCCACAATGATTGGGTATATGAACTATGAAAAGAAAGTTTGTTTTTTAATTTTACTTTTTCCAGTTTTTCTTTATTTAATAATGAACCACTATTAATCATAGTTGGAAGAGCTGTACCTAAAATAAATGCTAGTATTACTGTACCGACTATTAGAAAATTGTTAATCGGAAAATTTGAAATTGGCAAAAAATAACCGATGGAAATTGACAGTAAAACTAATAATATTTTCATTCTTAGTTAATTTAACAGATTAATAAATTTATATTTTGCTTTCATTATTTATTGATCTATTTTGGATCATAATGTTTGTGTTGATGAAATCGTCAATAAAATGTTTAGAAATATGACATGAATCAAAATCCGTACCATACCATTTATTTTTTAATCTTAGTAACGAACAGCCACCACCGCATACCATAAATAGATTACAATTCTTACAATTCAAATCATCCAAGTAATCTTCTTCCACAAGAAACTGAGCTAAGATTTTTGTGTTTGTAATATATTCGGGATCATTTACATTACCTACAGCAAGTTCAGATTCACCAACTATTGTTGCACATTTATAAATATACCCTTTGGGACCAATTGCATAACTATTTTTTGTTCTTGCCATACAGCTACCCTGATTTTTCTTGGGAAGGAAATCAGTCCCAATAATACCATTATTTCGATACAAATCTAAGAAAAAAATTGCTTTCTCAGTATTTGACAGATTAAAACTACAATCATCTGGAACAGATTTACAAACTCTACCATATTCTGTAATAAAACCTGGATATATTTGTATTTGTTCTTTGTGTTCAAAAAACTTTTCAATTAAGAATTGATAGATTTTTACAAATTGAGATTTATTATTATTATCAATATTTACGCGAATCTTAATTTTGAATTTCTTACTAATCATAACAGTCTGTTTTATATTTTCTATAATAATATCAAAAGTGTTCTTGTTATTTTTTGCTGGTCTTCTTTGATCGTGTTCATTAAACAAACCATCTATGGTTAATTGTATTTCATATATCTTTAGTCTATCTAACTTCCTAATTATTTTGTCACTCAATAGAACCCCGTTGGTTACTATTGATTGCCTAAATTCTATATTATCAATATTCTTAATATTAGCATTCAAACCATCTATGATTTTTTCAATTTTATCAACAGCTAATAGTGGCTCCCCGCCAATCCAAGTTATCCCAACTATTTTTTTATCGCTTTTATTAATGTTTGAAGAAACAAAATTAATTGTATTGGAAACTGTTTCTACATCCATAGTATGGCGGGTATAAGTCGATTGGAAACAATAGGGGCACTCTAGATTACAAGCAAGAGTTGGATAAATAAAAACGTCAAAAACACTATCTGATTTTCTATAATTTTTGACTTCATTAATGTAATTATTAATTTCTTCTGTTTCATTTTCTATAAAAATTTTGTATTTAATTAATTGCTCTCTTTGTTGAACATTTTCTAACAACGCTGGATCTTTTTTAACATTCATAAGTTTAACTAAATTATTTGGATCCAATTTTATCAAAGCATTTGTATTAAAATTATAAAGATAATGTTTTTCATCTTTCTGAAAGATATAATTATATTGCGACCACTGCATAATATTCCCTTGTAATGATTGATAATATAGTGTTATTAGTAGATGCATTTCCAAACCAAACACACCATTCAAGGAATCCGTAAAAACAGGTTTACTGGGAATGGATGAACCTTTAACATATTTTATTAGTATACTTAATTAAACTGTGGCTATTATCAGGCACATCTTTAATTCATCATTATAATTTCGCATATGATAAACTTATACATGGATGAAATTAAATTTTGAACGGCGACCCAGTGAAATTAACACAAAAAATGGTTATGTGTACACTACATTGGTACATGCACAACTAATTAAACACATTAAGCAAATAATAGCTGGGAAACATAGATCTGTTGAAGCCGGTGTAGCAGTAGTAGGCTCATTCAATACATCAAATTGAATGTTATTATGATCTGTAATAGAATTGGAATTATTAGGAACTTGGTTCTGTAAATCAGCACTATAAGAACCAACAAAAGGAACATTAATTTTCGGCATGACAATCCTCCAATATTGTTGTTATAATGTAATAAATATATCCTGATATTAATCGAATCCTAAAATCGGTTTAACATCATGTAAAAAAATTAATTCTTTAAATTTATATTAAAAGAATAAAAACCTTTGCACAATATCCAAAACCGGAATTTTATGAAATCCGGTATTCCGGAATAATATACCCTTAGAATAATTTTTTCAAAACATTAAGAAATTTCTTGATTTAGCATCCTTGTAGTTACAGAAAGTATTTAAATTCTGAAGTAAAGCTACTTAGTTTATTGTTTCAATTTTGATAGTTCTACAATATTTGTTTTATTTTTCACCATCGTGTACACTATTATGGAAAATTATTGTATGCTACGGATCTCTTTATAATAATAGGGATCTTTTTGAAATTTTTTTATACGGCATAGATAATTTTGTTAAATGTTGGCTTTTCCATTTAGATTTGGAACCCGATATAATTTAAACCAAGATAGAATTAACCTCTACATCCCTTTACATAACTCGCTAACAATTCCACAAAAATTGCGTAATAATATTATTTGAGAAATACTTTTTATTTTAGGTTTTATTTGTTATCAAGAAGCTAAAGCGTTTTTAGTGCAGAAACATAATTACTTAATGCCATTTACCAACTACTAATAAAAATACCTTCACATATTTTGAATAAGACTGGCATAAAAAAACTTTTTATAAAAAAAGATTAACTTAGAAAGTTATCAAAACATGCAGCATCTCCAATATTGAAAAAATAATTGGTTGCCACAGCTAAATGAGTTAGATTATAATATTATTCTTCAATATTTTGAAAAATTATTCTTCAACTGGTAAACCCGCAAGCTTCATAATTTTTAATGCATTTGTTGTAGGACATGGACCGTTATATAGTTTATAATCAAAAATCATACTACCATCCTTTATTTCCTCTTTAAAATGGTAATTCTTAAGCTTTGAAATTGTATTCGATAATTTTACAAGCTCAAAGTCATGCGTTGCTATAGCACCTAAGGCATTTGTTTCTGCGAGCTTTTTAATAATCATCGAGCCGCCTTTCAAACGCTCAATATTGTTTGTCCCTCTAAATATTTCATCTAACAAAAAGAAAACAGGATATTCTGATTTTTCAATTTCATCGAGTAACTCTTTTAATCTTTTAACTTCGGCGTAGAAAAAAGAAATGCCGTTGGTTAATGAATCATTTACCTTTATGCAAGTGAATAATTTAAATAGAGAAATTTTCAGTTCATTAGCATTTACGACGCTTCCTGCATAGGCCAGCGAAAGGTTAATCCCGAATGTTTTGATCAATGTACTTTTTCCGGACATATTTGACCCAGTTATCAATGCAATTTCTCCTGCTGGATTAAATGTAAAATCGTTACATGTTTTAGTTTCATTTTTAATTAAAGGATGTCCTAAGTTTTTGGCACTGAAGATAATTTGATTATTTGGAGAATCAATTATTACTGGAAAAGTATAGCTAGGATTTAGATATGCAAAATTAGCTAGCGAACTCAATGCCTCGAGTTTATTCCAACAATACACCCATATAGTGTACTTTTCTAAAACAAGATGTTTATATTTATTCAGCTTGAGCTTAAAATAAAGGTCAACAGGGAATAGTATTCTTATCAAATTCCACATATATGGATTAGCCTTTCTCATTCTCAACAACTCAACAGAGTTCTTTATCTTATTCATTAAAAATGAGGGTTGCTCTTTGCTCGTTTTAAATATTTCGCACATTTTCAATAATCTTGAATTAGCTTTGTAATGGTAATTCTCAAGGTACTTAAATAGTATAATAATCTTTCCAAGTTCATCGGACATATATTCAGCCTCATCCGAAAGCCTGTCCTTATCTTTATTACAGAAATAAAACAGCAGCACATAGATTAGACTTGATATACCCCAGTACGCGGGTAAGATGTTCCAAAGATTCAAGATAATAAAAAATAGATTGGCTGGGGCCAAAATCATTAATAAAATATAAATGAAATTAAATTGTTTCGAAAGAACTTCTTTTTTATCAAATAGTTTATGGAACATTTCAGCATCAAACTCTCTACGCGAAGATAATGTTGAATAAAGTGTCAGCTTGTCTCTGAAAGTAGCTAATGGAATTAATTCTTCAATTAATTTTTGTCTATCGATGATTTCATCAATGGAATGAATATCTGAATTGAGCCATTCTTTAAGCATTAATTTGGACTGCCTGGATGTCCCTGTATTAATCAATTGATACAAAGATTCATTGCCAATTAGGTCAAGATCTATCTCATTTGGTTTGGACTTTTGCGATATGCCAATATTAGAAAAAAAATCAATTTGCGGGATATTACGCCAATCAAGGTCCAAGCGTGCAACATGAACCGTTTTAATATTTATCCATAGTTCTAATTTTTTGATACCATATATGAGTTTATTGTGGTAGTGAGAAATTACTGCGAAAACTATGAAGAAAACTGCAACCGAGATTAAGGTTGCGTTATCTGATGCCAAAAAGAAAAGGATGAAAAAAATTATAACTTCCATTAAAAAAAACAACAATCTGAAATTTGAATAATTTTTACTAAGTCTTTGGAGATTCTTTTTCTTTAAATTTAATTTTTCAATTAATCCTAAAAGATAACTCTTCCTGTTTTCTGAACAATTGTTTAATCCCGAACGCATCATAATACTATTACCTTCAAGCTGTTAAATTATAAAAATATGAAGAATCAGATAGAAGTTTATAATAAAAGAAATTCCCATTTATGATATGTAGAACTATACATAAAGGGAGTTACTTTAAAATAAAATAATCTTTTACTCAAATACTATTCTATCTTGCAAATTTTTTAGATCGCCGTTTTCACCGAAATGATCTTTTTACAGTAGACTCAATCCTTCTAATTGAAAATTCCATAAAGTATAGAATTTCACTTTTGTTTTTTATAGCATATTGACCTATTTCGTCTGATGATAAATTTAAGATTGCTTGTATATTTAATTTATGCTTTTCTACTGCATTAACAGAAATGTTCAGCTTGGGTGCTATCTGGTGATTTTTTAAACTGTTTGAAATTTCCAATAATACTTCCAACTGTCTGTTAGAAAGTTTACTGATTGACTGGTTATTTAGATATTTTTGATATTTAGAAATTAAATTGTTTATAAAGGCATCTATATAATTTCCACCTTTACTTACAACGACAATCGCTTTTAGAACATTTTCCTTCGCAGAAGTAATATGGACAATGCCACTAACTCCAAAATTAATATGGTATTTTAAATATAACGCGTTATTATTTCCAGTGACTAAAATTGTTTTAATATTTTTTTCTATAGATGTTTTATAAATTGATTGGTATAAACTTTTAAAAAAAGTATTGTCTTCTTCTTTCGTGCTTTTCCCGTAAGGATAGTTTCCAACTGCCCTGTATGTATTGTCTAAAAATCCATAATCATCAATTAATAAAATATCCGGACATGTCTTCTGACTTGCCTGTCCGTCAGGCAATTTCATCAAATGAAAATCTAAATTCTTCAGGGCAACTGAAACATTACATTGTTGACATTGTGCTATATCTAACCGGCTTTCACATTTATCCGCACATCCCGTAAAGATAAATTCATATCCTGCCGGAATATGATTTACCAAAAAGAATTTTAAACCATCAATTGTAAAAGGTTTTTTACTAATTATATGTATATATAATTTCCTTCTATTAGAGATGCTCTCATTAGGTTTGGCTGAGATGATCTTTTTATTCAATACAGTTAGAATGGATTTTCCAGATCGAATAAGAACTTTAGATTTTTTACTTGTCATGTTTATCATCATACGAATTAAGCTCAGTTATTAATAATCCATTAAAAACTCCGTTACTATTATGAAAGCTTTTTATAAAGCCATTAAATATGTTTCGATAATTTACGGTCAATTTAAATCCAATAGACTTTCAATCTTTAGGATCATATTAGATGAAGAGATTTTCTTAAAATATTTGTAAGCTGAAAGTAAAACTTTCTTAGCCTCGACTTCCTTTCCGATTCGCTTATACAATATGCCAAGCTCATAATTACTCTCTGCTTCATTTAAGTCGTTTTGAAGCTCCCGGTTTCTTCGCAAGCTTGTTAATAAATAATTTTCAGCTACGCGATAATTTTTTATTTCGCGTTCAATTATTCCTTTTATTTTATAAATATCAGCGATTGAAAGTTGATCGTTTAATCGCGTGCAAATTTCCATTGCCTTTCCGGCATATTCATTAGCTCTTAAAAAATTATTGAACCTTGTATAAATGTAGGCTGTCTGCAGATAGGACAAGCCAAGATTAAATATATTCCCCGATTTTAAAGATAAGGAAATGCTTTTGTTAAACTCTTTGAGCGCCGTTTTATTTTCTTCTTTCTGTGTGTAAAGCATCCCAAGATTGTGCCTTACTTCGGCAAGTCTTTTCAAGTCGCCGTTGTTTTCAAATATTTTTTGCGCTTGATTATAAAACATTAATGCAGTATCAAAATCACCTTGAATTGTATTTATAATGCCTTTATTTATTGCCAGTACTCCCTTCAAGTTTTCATCGTGCCCTTTACTTGCGCTAGACAAGTTTTTAGAAAAAATTTCCCCCGCCTTTTTTAAGTTTCCTCTTTCTCCCTCAATTGTACCTATCAGATTATCGCAGCGGCTTAACCCCTTAACATTTTTTTCTCTTGCAAATATTTTCCGGGCAGACTTAATATAATTAATGCTTTTTTCCCAATAAGCATATTTGCTATAAACCTCAGCAAGTGAAAGACAAGCCCAAGCTTCAAGTACTTGAACTGGCGGATTGTTTCTTACTTCTATAATAATACACAAAAATATTTTCTCTGCCTCACCGTATTCCCCACGAGCTATAGCTGTGTTTCCGAGATGAAAAAGCATATTAAGAAATCTATCCCTTTGCAGTCTGCTTTTTGAGTAGGTAATAAGTAGATCAATTTTAATTATAAAATTATTCCAATATTTAAATTGAGATCCCGGTTTGATTTTACTTTTCTTGTATTGCTCCTCAAGGATGTTTTTATCGGAAATTAATTTCTTATATTCTCCCAAATCTTCTTTTGTTAAATAGCCCAATAAAATATTATCTAAGTTATTAATTAGATCAGGCATTTATTGCTTTCGTTATATGAAATTAAGCATAGCATTTAGTTAAATATATGAAAAAAAGTTTATAAAAGAATCAGTACAATTACGTATATAACCTCAATTTAGGTAAGGCGTTTTAAGAAGTGATATTTAAATCTTCAAGGTGATTTTTCTAATTTGTTAAAGATGGAAGGAGGGTCATTGGGTGTTGTGCGACCGAATTTACCGTTTAAAAATAAAAATAGAATTATAGCTTTTACCGCCAACATATATCGCGGATCGTTTTTTTGGCATTTGGGAATAATTAATTTGGATAACTTTTCGAAATAATCGGGGTTGTTAACAGGGAAATCAACTTTGCCTTGAAAATTGGCTGGGAGCGTATTAAAATTGCTACGAACTTTTTCTATTATGGCACTTAACTGCTGTTCATAAATCTTAAAATGTTTTCTAATAAAAAACTCAACGCAGAGTATATTAAACCAGTTTAAATAAAAAATGTATTTCACTTCATCATATTTGCTTTTAATAAAGTTTGCTTTGATCTTACTACTGAATGTTCGAAATTTCTTTTCGAAGGGAACAACCGCTACAATATTTTTTGCACCGGAGTTTAGGAAGTGAAAGATTGCCTTAACAACAGAGTGATCAATTTGGGTAAGATGATTCACATAATGATGCAACAATAGCCTACTCTATAAAAAGTATTTTTAATAAAGATTTCATTTACCTAATGTACGGCTATACCGTATTTCTGAATTAAATAGAAATCTAATTTACCATGAACTACCTTTTTTGTTTAAGAGTAAGCCAAACGTTTATTGAAAAAATAAAGATTTTGTTTTTTAACTCAAAATCCCGGAGGGGAAAAAATGGCGCGCTACTGCTGGACAAGAGAGTCCACTTTTGATTTTATTAGAGAAAAAGTTATGGAACTCTGCAATGAGCTACCTACTATAAAAGACCAACTCAGGTATTTAAATTTTGTTTTATTAGAAAAGAAAAACCGACCGCCGGAATTAGATGAAAACATAGGATTGAGACCAACCTTTGAAAAGTTCATTCAGAATGAAATTGAGTATAGAAAATTTCTTCTAAAATTAGAAGAGGAAGAAACAATAGGATTAACAAGAATAACAGGCAAAGTTTCAGATGTAGTGAGGATATTTGAAGCTATGAAGAAAGCTGATATAATTTCATTGAAAACAGAAGCAACACAAATTGGAAGAATATTCTTCAGTGAAAAAATTGATATCAAGGGCTTTGCAACAAAGTATAATGCAAGGAAAAAAGAAATTAGAGATGAGGAAAGAAGTACATCAAGCGAACCATTGCTAAAGTTTATTAACAGCGTGATAGAAACAAACTTCAAAGGTAAGCCGGAAATTTTAGATTTAATTTCAGAACACGTTAAGAGATTGAATTAGCACTTCGACCGCCGCCATTGCGGGGCAGGCAAGCACAGTGACCTTACTTCGACCAGCTCAGTGAACTCATTTCGACGGGCTCAATGACCTAAAATCAAAAAGCGTATATACGCAATATACGCATTTCGTTATAATCCGTATTATATATTAACATCCGACAAATTTTTTAGAAGCAACAAAATTTGAAGGAGTGTTAAAAATGGAAAGTCATATAGGTGAAGAACTTTTTAGGAGACTTGAAACAATTGAAAATCTGTTGAGGGGAAAGCAAACCGATCTATTAAACCTAAACCAAGCCGCACAGTATTTAAGCATATCTCATTCACAACTATACAAGTATACAAGTCAAAGAAAGATTCCATTCCATAAGCCCGCGGGTAAGTATCTTTATTTTTTTAAGCATGAGCTAGATGAATGGATTTGTCGGAATGATGAATGTCGATTGACGAATGAGGAAGAGAAAACTGAGGTCGAAGATCAGAAGTCAGAAAATCAGTTGGGGTTATTTGGTGACGAAGAAAAAGATAAGGAACCTCCTTAAAGCAGTTTTTATTTTCTTTTGTCTTGATACAAAAGAAACAAAAAATCAAGACTGCAAATAAATTCCTAAAATTTTGTTCCATTACGCTAAAGAAAAAGAACTCGCTTCGCTCAAACAGCTTTTTCTTTATAACGCTTCATTACACAAAATTTTTATACGGAATTTATTTGAGGTCAGCTTTTGGAACAAAAGAAAGGCGCAATTTTTCAATGGCGCGGGAACGAAAAAACGAAAGAAAAATAAGTGAGTCTATTATGGAAGGCTTGACAAGTTTGCTTGGAAAATTGAGTGTGGAAGATATTGAGAAGCTGAAGCTTCTGATGTCTTTTACTACTGAAGCAAAAGAAGTTGTAACGCTGCGGGTGTTTGCTGATGAATATAAAAATCTGATTAAGAATAATAGATCTACTTCTTACCATCATTCAATAACAATTGCATTGAATAATCTTATTGAATTTTTCGGACCTCAAAAAGCTATTAACAACATTACTCAAAAAGATGTTGAAACCTTCCTGGTATATCTACAGCAAAAAATAAGGAAAGGACATGTTGTGTATTATAGAAATCTAAAAGCTGCTTTCAATAAAGCTAAAGATTGGGGATATGTGAAAGAAAATTTTTTCGTTAAAGTAAAATTGCCTAAGAGACAAAAGACAGCGCCGGCGTTTATCAATAGCAATCAGCTTTCAGCTATCAGCAATCAGATTAAAGATGATGTTGTTAGAGATGTTGTAACAGTTGGATTTTATACCGGCATGAGGTTGAATGAGATTGTCAAGTTAAAGTGGAAGAATGTAAATCTTTCAACACGGATAATTACTGTCGGAGATGAGGAATTTATTACTAAAGGAAGAAACCAAAGGTTTATTCCGGTAAGCGATGAAACGCTTACCGCATTCCACTTACAAAGGGAGAAAAGGAATGCAATACCTATTGGAGATAGTTATGTGTTTTGCAAAAGTAACGGTGAAAAATTTACCGGTGATCATTTTTCCAGAAGATTTAAGAGTGCTTGTAAGAAAGCCGGAATAGATAAGTCAATTCATTTCCATTCGCTGAGGCATAGTTTTGCTTCGAACTTAGCACAACAGGGAGTTTCCTTATATAAGATCAAAGAATTATTGGGACACGCTTCTATTACCACTACGGAAATTTATTCTCATTTGAATATTGATTCGTTGAGGGATGCTATTAGTAAGCTGGATGATATTGGCCCAGATAGGACAAATTCGACAGAGAGGACAGATAAAAATATGAATAAGCAGTCTACTTCGGGACTCCGATTAATAACAAACAAATAAATGGATATTGAAATGACTTACTTATGGCATGGTTCGACAGGCTCACCAACCAGCTCAACCAAAAATATAAAGACTTTTAAAGAAAGGAGGATATGATGACTTATTTATGGCAGGAGGAAAGAGGGAAAAAGTTTTATAAGGTTCAGACTGACGATAGGCTTGTAGCAAAGAAAATGAAAAGAAGAAATGGTTTTCATTTATGCGGGTTTGCAACAAATGATAAGCTTTGGATTTTTAACTGCCAATTTAGGCGACCGGATATTGCAAAAAAAACATTAAAATCTATAACGGGGAAAAATGCAAAAATCGATTCTGAAGGGATGTTTGTGTATGAGTAGGGGGAAATGTAGGACAAATAATAAAAACGAAGTGCTGAAAGAAAAAAGTAGGCGAAAACCTACGCTATTTCGTCAGGAATTTCGAATGTCGAATGACGAATTGCGAATCAAAAAACAATAGAACATGGATGACACTGATTACGCGGATTAACACGGATTAAAAAAAGGAGAATAGTAAAATGAAATTTAGTGCGTTAGCAATTTCTTATAATAAAAAGTTTGGGTTTAATGTTTTGCCGGTGCAAGGCAAGAGACCTACTATAGCCTGGGAGAATTGGCAGCTGATTGAACAAACGGAAAAAGATGTGGCTGGTCTTGGTTGGAATGCCGGAGTAACCGGCATCGGCGGGATATGCGGGATAAATGATATTAGGAATTTGGATTTCGATAAAATAGTAGATTTAAGTTTTGTTGAAATGTTTGCAAAGCGATTGGGTCTGGGTGAAATTTATCCTTGGATTATAAAGAGCGGAAGCGGGAACGGTTTTCATATATGGTTTAAGTTAAGTGAGAGCGAAGAGCTGCATAAAAAATTAAATGGTCCTAAAAGCGTTTACCATCTTAATCCGAAGGAGGACGAACTTTGCGATCATATTGAACTGAGGTGGTGTAATTCAATGACGGTACTGCCTTACTCAAAGCATCCGTCTGGGAATGTTTATACTTTTAAGTACGGAAAGCCTGACGAAGCTCCGAAAGAAATTAGTGCAGATGTACTGCTTGAATGTCTGGAAGAATTTTGCGACTTAGAAAAAGAGAAGGAGGTGCTTGCCGTAGGCAAGAGAACTTTCGAGCCGGCTGGATTTGATAAAGAAAAATTAGAAAGCGCGATTGAGTTTTTAGGCGCGAAGCTTCCGGGCAATTGTTATGAGGAATGGTATAGAATAGGATTCGGACTTGTAACTATTGGAGAGGACGGACGGAAATATTTTTTGCAGATGAGTTTAAGTAACCAATATTATCATGACTCGGAGTTTGAAATAAATAAAAAATTTGATGAGCTGCTGCGGAAGTATGACGGAAGAATAACTCTTGGAACTGTTTATCATATTGCAGAGAAGTATGGGTGGCAAAAACCGTTTGTTAAATTCTGGTTTATAGAGAATGATAAAACAAAAATATCAAAACAGAATTTCAAAAGGTTTCTTGAAGAAAATGGTTTTTGCAAGATTCAATTAGAGCACGGCTATATTTTGCTGAAGGTAAGCAAAAATATTGTGCGGGAAGTGGAGATATTTAATATCAAGGATTTTGTTATTGATAGATTGAAGCGGTTAGATGAAGAATATTTTAAGGACACACCAAAGCTGAAGGTAATTGATGCAGTTATTAAAGGAGCTGGGCAACATTTTGTAAATGGGTTCCTTGAATTCCTAGAGACAAGGGACTTAGTATTTTTACGCGATACTAAGGATAAAGGATTTTTATTTTTCACAAATTGTTTTGTAGAGATTGAACAAAATAAAATTGCTGTTAAAAGATATGAGGAGCTTGAAGGATATATTTGGGATAAGCAAGTAATCCAGAAAAAATTTAGTGGTGAGAAAAAGGAATCTGAATTTGAAAAGTTTATCCAGAATATTTGCAATAATGATGAACAAAGAATTTTGTCTTTCCGGAGTGCGATAGGATATCTACTGCATAACTACAAAGACTCGACAAATGCCAAGGCGGTGATCTTTCTTGATGAGAAGCTTAGCGACGGCGCTTATGGAAGAAGCGGAAAGGGATTAGTTGCTCAAGCAATCGGGAAGCTTAGAAAAACTGTTAGACTGGATGGAAGGAATTTTAATTTCTCTAAGAGCTTCAGCTTTCAATCGATTACCCTGGATACTGCGATTATTGAGTTTAATGATGTAACTAAGAAATTCAATTTTGATAAACTGTTTTCTATCATTACTGATGATATTACTGTTGAGAAGAAAAATCAGAATGAGATAATTATTCCATTTCATCAATCGCCTAAGATAATTATTTCTACGAACTATACGATTGAAGGATCCGACGATTCAACTTTGGACAGGCAATTTATTATTGAGTTTTCGGACCACTATAATAAATCGCATAGACCGATTGATGAGTTTAGACATCGCTTCTTTGATGAGTGGGATAGTCAAGAGTGGAATAATTTTCATAATTATATGATTGGATGTTTGCAGCTGTATTTGAACCGAGGATTAATTCAGTGTGCTCATGTAAATCTTGAAAAGAAAAAATTGATTGATTCGACTTGTGAGGAGTTTGCAGAATTTTTTGAAGCTCTGGATTTTTCTATTGAACATAATAGAAAAGTATTGATGGATAATTTCAAGAATGAATATGATGATTTTGAGGAAATGAAGTTGACTAAGTTTACAAGATGGTTGAAGGAAGCTGGAAGGATAAAAAATCTTAAAGTGATTGAAAGAAAATCCGGGAGCGAAAGATATATACGATTTGAAAACCCTCATTCCCGAAATGAATTCGGGACAGGCTCTTTATCCTTCTCCCAAAGGGCGAAGGAATGTTCTAAAGAGTTTGGACAGATGGACACTTTGTTTTGAGGTTTGTGTTGCTAAATGGTTTTAAAAGTGTCCAAGTGTCCAAATTAAGGGAATTGTTTGAATTTAATTTATTTTCAAAGATTTTGTTGGACGAATTGTTGGACATTTTGTAATATGATTAAGAATTTCGGACATGTTGGGAGGGATTTTTAGCGATTTGAACGAAGGAGTAAAGCTCAAAGTGTCCAAATTGATTAAAAGTCATCAGAGGTAACTAAGTTGTATAAGATTCAATTTCTTTTTAGTTTACACTAAGAAAAAAGTAAGGAATTTTTTAGCAGAATAAATTTGTATTATAAATATTAACGTAGCGTTTGCTGTGTTCTTAACCGAAAACTGGTAATTTTCAAAAATCCAAGAACAAGCAAGGAAACTGCGTCCGGAGATGGGCGCACTTTCTTATGTCTTTGGATTTGGGCATACCAGTGCCTCGGTTAAGGATGTAATGGAAGTTGCGTCCTTTTTTTTTATTTAAAGGGAATGCAAAAAAATTAACAGAGTAAATGAATAAAGAGAAAAGTTATAAAATTCTAATAGTTGAAGATGATGAAATAAGCCGGAATATTTACCGGCTGATGTTAAAAAAATTTGACATGGCTTTTTGCGACTCAGATGAAACTATGTATAAAGAATTATCGGAAGACAATTTTCAATTAATAATTATGGATATTGGTTTGCCAAATTCAAAAGACGGTTTGACTTTAATTAAGGAACTAAAAGGCAGTGAGAAATATTATAAGATACCAATAATTTGCGCCACCTCTTATGACTCACATGAAATAAAGGCTAATGCTATAAAAGCAGGCGCGGATGTTTATTTAGTTAAGCCAATACTAAAGGATATTTTAATCAATACCATCAATAAATTCCAGACAATAGTGCTTTAAATTATACGGCATTAAACGGCACAGCAGCTAAGCTTTTTTACGTCTTTATCAAATCCTATGGCTGCAATCTTTATCCCTTCGGATAATGCTAGGTACGGATGGAACATTTGTCTTAATTCGCTTACTTTTATTCCGAATTTAATTGCCAGTGAAACTTCCATTAAAAGCTCCGAGCCTTCGCTGGCTAAAATGCGCGCACCGATAAGCGTATCGTCAGCTTTGTTACGAATAAGTTTTATAAATCCTTTGGTGTTTCGTGCAGCCAAGGAACGAGGAATATCTGTAAGCTGAACGGTTGAAACATCATAATCTATCCCGGCAACGTCGGCCGAATTTTCATCATGACCTACTCCGGCAACTTGAGGATCTGTGAATATTACCCAGGGCAAAGGGTTATAATTTTTAGCTGTCAGTTTACCGCTAAACATATTATCAACTGCAAGCTTGCCTTCATAAGCGGCAGTGTATACGAAAAGATTTTGCCCGGTAATATCGCCAGCACAAAATATATTGGACACGTTAGTCTTTAAGAATTCGTCTGTCTTAATGAATCCATTACCAAACGTATTTATTTCCAGTTCTTCTAAATCCAAACCTTTTGCATTCCCTTTTCTTCCGGAGGCGATTAAAAGATGAGTACCTTCAATATGCTGCCCATTGCCTTCTATATCAGCTTTTACTACAATTTTATCATTCGCTTTTTCAACCGATTGAAGTTTAACACCGGTTTTAATTTCAACGCCCTCCTGGTTAAGATATTTAGTCAGAGCCTGGGTAATGTCCGGCATTTCGTTAGGCAGAATTCTGTTTGACCTCTGGAGAATTGTAACTTTAGCGCCAAGGCGTGCAAGCAATTGTGCATTCTCAAGAGCGATGTATCTTCCGCCGATAATTATAATGTGTTGAGGAAGTTCTTCTAGTTCATACAAAGAATCGTTCGTTAGGTAAGGAACTGTATTTAGTCCAGGAATATCCGGAATAACAGTAGAAGACCCAGCAGCAATTAAAATATATTTTGACGTATAGGTTACGCCGTTAACGGTTACGCTGTTTTTACCGGTGAGCTTTCCACGTCCCTCAATTATTTTTACATTTTCATCAGTCGAAAGTATACCGATATATTTTTTTTGACGAAGTGATTCAACGAGTTCAGTTTTTTGTTTTATCGCAGTTTTGAAATCAAGTTTGCTGCCGCCGGTTTTAATGCTTTCAAAGTTTGTATGATTAGTATTATGAAAAGCTTCCGCTGTTCTTATTAAAGTTTTGGAAGGCACACAGCCAACATTAACGCATGTCCCGCCAATGGGCAGACCTTCATTTATCATAAGAGTTTTCTTTTCCAGTTCACTTGCTCTGATAGCAGCCGCAAAAGCAGCAGAGCCTCCGCCAATGATAATTAGATCGTTGCCCGGAAAAGAATTTTTGCCTTCTTCAGTTAAAAAAGATTTATCTACCTCTGCATTGTAACCGGCTTTCTTAACAGCAGCTACCAGCGCATCAGAATCAATACTATCTTTTAAACTTACAGTTGCATGTCCGCTTTTCCATCCGTTAATTTTTACAGTCTCAACGCCGTTTACAGATGCTAATGCCTTGCTAACATGGGATGCGCAGCTATCGCAGGTCATCCCTTTTATTTTTAGTTCAATAATATTGTTCATTGTTTTACTCCTATATCAAAAAAAATTATTTAGCGGTTGAACAGCCATCAGCACATCTTAACATAACAGAACCAATTTTATGTCTCATATCATCAATTTTTTCAGCTTTATAACCAGTTTCTTCAATTTCACTTATAATTTTTGTAACATTTGTTTTTGATGGATTGTAATTAACGGTGTTTAATGCATTTTTATATTTAATATCCGTTGATATTACTCCGTTATCCTTATTCAAAGATCTCTGAATTATTTGTGCACAATTTTGGCAGGTCATTCCGGTAATTTTTAAGCTTAAAGCTGCAGAAGTAGTGCTTCTGCTGTGGATTATTTTGTTATTGGATTGTGCAATACTGCAATTGCTGCTGCCCAGAAATTCAAATCCTAGTAAAAGAAGAGTTAAAGCAACTGATAAAAGAAGTATTCTTTTCATTTTAGACTCCTAATTAATTTTGACTATTACTGTTTTCGATTTTTGCAGGGTAGCCGGACTCAGTAAGAACTTTAACAAATTTTGATGCGCTAACTTGCGAAGGGTTGTAATTTATTTTAGCGTTTGCCTTGTTAAAATTTACCTTAGCATCTTTTACTCCGGGAATATTTTTTAATTGGCTTTGCAAGCCCAAAGCACAAGCTTCGCAATCCATATTATTAATTTTTAGGTCAACTGTCTGATATTTTGGATTAACAGTTAATTGGTCTTGACCCGACTTAGCCAAGCCTAAATTTGGGAAGGCTATAAATCCGGCAACAATTAAAACTGCAAACCAAACAGAGATCTTATTCCATTTGCCGGCACTTTCGATTTTGCATGAACCGTCTTCGCATTTTACTTCCCGCTTTCTATAGGCAAGATAAAATGCCGGAACGAGAAGTAATAAATCAGCTGCAATAAGATAGGGACGGTAAGCATCAAAACGCGAAAAGAAGGCTACGCTGCCAACTCCCAGTCCGACTAAAACAATAGGACCAATGCAACAAATTGAAGCTAATACGGCAGTTATTATTGAACCAGCGGTTAGATACTTATTTTTCATACTATAATCCTTCTTAAGAAATTAACGCTTTTACTATCGGGCATTCATCTGAAGATACTTCTTCATTTATACATTGAGTAACTAATTTATCCAGGTGTTTCTTAATATTTTTAAGGTCTCTTATTTTATTTCCAACATCAATTATTTTTTCTTCGGCTAATTTTTTAATGTCGCCGCATTTAGTTTCCGAATCCACTTTGAGTGAGAGCAATTCCGAAATTTCTTTAAGGGTAAAGCCCAGCTCTTTTGCGCGAATAATAAACTTAAGTCTTACAAAATCATTCTCATCATAAATTCTATAATGCGATTCCTTTCTTTTAGGCTTAGGCATCAGACCAATCTTTTCATAATACCGGACAGTTTCTAAGTTAATGCCTGCTTTATCTGCTAAGGCGCCGACAGTAAAAGAATTCATAAAGTCTCCTAATCACTAATGCAAATATAAATACCGTAGTATAGTACGGAGTCAAGGGGAAAAGTAGAATAACAATTTTTCAATAGAAATGGTTGAGATGTATCACTATGTTGTTTTTTATCTAAAATCCACTTGTGTCTTAAATATTTAACTACCGGTATCCAATTTCCAATCTTGAATAATAAGCGAAGCTCTTGCTGTTCAAAAATATTTTATATAAAATTAAAATAAATGCCCGAAAATATTAGGGCATTTATGTTTATAATAAATTTACTGCATCCATCAAGTTTTGATTTTGCAAGTGCGAATAAATTTGAGTTGTGCTCAAATCTTCATGACCTAACAGTTCTTTCACAACATAAAGAGAAACACCGCGTTGAACGAGCATTGAAGCGAATGAATGACGTAAAGTGTGGAAATGTATTTTATCATCAAGACCGGCAGCGCGAACTGATTTTTTGAATTGCTTACTAATAAAATTTTCATTGAGCTTAATTTCACTTGTACGAGTAAAGACAAAATCATTATTTTCTAAATCAATAATCTTGCGGGATTGGTTAGCGAATAAATTAATTAAGACTAAATTCATAGGTATAATTCTTTCCTTTTTGCTTTTGGTTGTGAAAGTAGCTGAGCACTGGACTTTGATTATATTTTGTTGAAAGTCTATCCAGTTCCATTTCATGTTTAGTATTTCGCCTAAGCGCATACCTGTATAAAAGGCAGTGATGAATAAATCTTTTAAGTATTGCTGCGGAGTATTCACAATTATATTTTGAAATTCTATTGATGAAATAAAAACCGGAAAAGTTTTTATAGGCTTTGGAGCTTTGATTTTCTTAAACGGATTTTCTGAAAGATAATTCCAAACTACAGCTTTGCTGAAGGCAGCTTTTAAAGTTCGGTAATAAAGAGAAGCTGCTTTAGGTGCACGTGCATAGATGGTAGTTATAAATTTATCCAGGGTTCTTGTATCAATACGATTAATATTTATATCTCCGCAAAATAATTTTAGTTGAGAGAAAGAAAGACCGATTGATCTTAAATAACTTTTAGATTTGGAATTTGAAATGTACGAGGAATACTCTTCATAAAATTTTGACAATGTGATGTTTTTAATTTGCTGTTTTTGTTCATGAGGTGAAACATGAAAACCTCCCATAAACTTATAGGCTTCTTGCAGGTTGGTTGTTTTGGTTGAAATGGTTGTACGCTTACCGTTTACTTCATAGGTAAGCTGTAAGAAAGGCGACTTCTTAGATTTTGAAATGAACATTAGATAAACCTCCTAATGTTCGGTAGGGACTGGGTAGGGAGTAGCTGAAAAAGTTTACAATTTAAGCGAAATGAACTGAGAATCCCGATTACTCATAATCAGCGGGTCGAAGGTTCAAGTCCTCCCGAGCCCACTTCAAAAGCCCGATTTTATTACAAAATCGGGCTTTTTTGTTTTGCAGCTTCCCAATAATCCCGATGATTTTTAGCTGCAATGTATGGAGTTTACATTGATTCCAAAGTCCAAACAGGATTAAAATTGATGAATACACCACCAGGAAAGTTCACAGTTACCTGTTAATATCTTCGCGATACTTTTTCATTTTTTAGCCTATTATTGCAATATTTATTCTGTTTATATAAGTTATTCATTAAAATTATTATTAATATTCTTTAATCTTTTAAATTATCCAGGATGAACTTCCTAATATGCAAGAGTGATGACTGAGGCAACTAATTCCTGTATCAATATCAATAAACTGCGAGGCTCTCTAAAGAATTTCTCTATATTTTCTTTACTCTTACTATTAATAACAAATAATCTGAATGCTGAACACTTGACGGTAAAGAAAGGCGTTCTAGATTTAAGGACTTGGAACTTTTCGACTGAAGGCATATTAATCTTAATGGTAAATGGGAATTCTACCCGTTCAAATATTATACTCCCGGACAATTTTCTTCAGATAAAGTCACTGGTCCGGTTTATGTCTCTGTCCCGGGTGACTGGACTAACTATCATGTAAATAATAAAAGCATGCCTGCCTTTGGATATGCTACATACAGATTAAAAATTATTCTTGATACCACCTTTATTAAAAATAAGCAAATTTTTGCCTTAAATATCCCCGCAGTGTTTTCAGCTTATAAACTTTGGATAGATACTGTATTAACTATGCAGTGTGGTATAATGGGTCAGAGTGCAAAAGAACATAAAGCTAAAATATCTCCTATCATAATTCCGATTGTACTTTCTAAAGATACTGTGGACATCACTATTCAAGTTGCGGATTATTTTTCCCACAAGTTTGCCGGTATAAGAGCTCCTATCAATTTTGGCTTATATAATTCTGTTTTGAACGAATCCAGGCTTAAAGAATATTTTTATCTAGGCTCATCAATTTTTTGCATGACACTTGGACTGTTTTTTTTCTTCTTAGCCCTTCTGAAACAGGAAATAAAAATTAATTTACTATTTGCAATAAGCAGTCTTATTATGGGAGTTAGGTATTTATTCGATAAAGAGGATATTATCCTTTTATTCTTTCCTCATATGAGTACTGCTCTTATGTATAAGATACTTTTTTTATGTATGAATTTTTTCCCGTTCCTATTGTGAACGGCTTTTTGCTTTTTTCCTCAAGAAATTAGCAAAAGAGTAGTCCAATTAACAGGTGCACTGTTTCTTATTTATACTATAGTAGTGATTATACTGCCTTTCCATTCATATGATTTTCTATTAAAAATCTACTTCGTTTTTGCAATTGTAATCATGCTTTACGTAATAATAACCTCCGGCATTGCATACAGTAGAAAAAGAACCTCAGCCGGAATATTTTTTTATGGGATGCTATTAGCGCCGGCTATATTTTACTTCAATATGTTTACTTCAGAATTCTATGCCCCTGTTGGTGCAATATTATTACTGATATTTCAAGCTGCAGCAATAACCTCACGATTCGTCCGCTCGCATAAACGCGTTCTTCAGCTCTCCAGCGACCTTCAGGTTATGAATGAAAAACTTGAAATCCTGGTGGATGATAGAACTAAAGAATTAAACATCGCAAATAAATCATTAGAAAAATTAAACTTTGCAAAAGATAAATTTATATCGATACTTTCTCACGATCTTCGCAATCCCCTTAGCGGCTTGCTAGGACTTTCACGAAGACTAATTATAAATGCTGAAAAAAATAATTCCGATAAAATAATTGATTATAGCAAAATGATAAACGAATCGGCTGCGGTCTGTTATACCCTTGCCGAAAACCTTCTAGACTGGTCGCTCATTCAGTCCGAGTTAAACGGAGTAACTCCCGTAAAAATATATCTGACAAAAGTTGTTGATGAAGTGTTTGAATTACTTAGGAATGAAGCTGCTTTAAAACAAATTGAATTAACCAATAAAATAAACGATGATTGCCAAATTATCTCGGATATCCAGATGACCAAAAGCGTTGTTCGTAATCTTGTAACCAACGCGATTAAATTTTCTCATCATAACAGCTGCGTGGAAATATCAGCAAGACGGTACGGTTCTTTTTGGCATATTGATGTAACAGATACCGGAATTGGTATGGGAAAAGAAGAATTAAACAATCTATTTCGAATAGATAGGAAAGTTTATAACCTCGGAACTGATGATGAGCCGGGCTCAGGTTTCGGATTGGTTTTAACAAAAGAATTTGTTGAAAGCAACGGCGGCACTATCTCGGCAATAAGCGAAAAAGGAAAAGGAACCGTATTTACATTTACACTTCCTGTTTTCGAAACTGTTTCTTCAATTAATTGAAAAAAATATTATGGGAAAAGAGCTTATACTGGTCGTTGATGACGAAAAAGCAGCGCTTGAAGTAGCATCATGCATACTCGAAGATGCTGGTTATGGCGTTATTAAATCGCTGAGACCATTAGATGGAATTAAGAAAGCTATTGAACAAAAACCTGATCTCGTTCTTTTAGACTGGTATATGCCGCAAATGGACGGGCTGCAGACTTTGCAAAAATTAAAAGCCGATAAGATTACAAAAGAGATACCGGTTATAATGGCAACAGGCATAAAAACAGATAGTGAAGATCTTAAGCAGGCGCTTGATTCAGGCGCTGTAGACTTTATACGTAAACCCATAGATGAAATAGAACTGCTTGCACGGGTTAAGGCTGCCTTGAGTTTAGTAAATTATTACAATGAAAACCGGCAGCATCTTAAAACTATTCATAAGCAGGAAAAAAAGATTATAAATCAAAAAGCCGAAGAATATAAAAAGGAATTGGAATTCAAAAAGCAGGAACTAATTAATAATGCACTGCAGCTTCTGCAGATTATGGAAAATACTTCCGGAATGGTAAGTGAGCTGAAAAAAATTAATCTTGAAATCAGCGACGATAATTCTGCCAAGCTGAAACATTTTATAGCAAAATACCAAAACAAATCCTTTGAAGAAAAATGGTATGAATACGAAAAGCGATTTGAAGAAGTACACTCCGATTATTATCAGAAGCTTTTAAGAGATTTTCCCAGTCTTTCAGCTAATGAACGAAAGCTATGTGTTTATTTCAAAATGGATATGGAGAATAAAGATATAGCTGCATTAACATTTTCAAGTTATGATGCTGTGCGTAAAGCCCGTGTAAGGCTTAAACATAAATTGAATCTTTCTTCAGAAGACAACCTTGTAGAATTTCTTAACCGGTATTGATCCGCCGGTAATCATTAAATTGAATTTGCCCTTCTCATCTTTATTTAAAAACAAACTAATGACCATGGATGACTACTGAATGAATATTTAATAACCGCACAGCTAACTTCCACAATCATTCTTTCTCTTCATCCGTTTTACATCAATCATCATCTTTCATCCTTGTCTCAATTTGTCCCAATGATTATTAAACATCGCATGATATTTTTATCCTAGAAAAAAACGAATGATTAGAGATGGGAAAATCAACAAATAAAAACCAGGTTAAAATTAAGGCTGCTTTAAAAAAGTTTATAAAAAAATTAAAGCAAACGGAAAACAAGAATGAAGCAAAGAAATCCAAACATTCCGCTTCATCAAAAAATCCGGGTGTTAAATCAACAATTACTGAGATAAACAAAAAACAAGTAAAATGATTTTCTTCAAAGGAGTAAACATGAAAACATATTTATTACTGTTAACAATTTTGATGACTACAGTTTCTTTTGCGCAATGGGACAGACACCATGGAAAACTCGATCTGGTTCCGCATCAAATAAATAATCTTTCCACGAAAGGGACGGTGAGCAAAACGACATCCGTTGCTGCGGCACCTGGAAAGAAAACGCCCTCATCTCTGCCGACTTTTCTCGACAACTCCTTCGGGACAAACGGAAGCGTAAGGAATGCGATAAGCGGAGGCAACAGCACTACTGACAAAGCAAATTCTGTCGCAATCCAGTCCGATGGTAAGATTGTTGCGGCTGGATATTCGTATGATGCCTCATGGCATGGTGCCTTTGCCATAGCGCGGTACAATACAGATGGAACGCCCGACAACTCCTTCGGGACAAACGGAAGCGTGAGGAATGCGATAAGCGGCGGCGGCGGCTTTGACGACCAAGCTTATTCTGTCGCCATTCAGTCCGACGGCAAGATAGTTGCTGCTGGATATTCGCGTGTTGCTACAGGGTCAGGGTATTATGCCTTTGCCGTAGCGCGGTACGATAGCAATGGAACGCTTGATAATACCTTTGGCACAAACGGAAGCGTAAGGAATTCGATCAGCGGGGGCAATGGACAATATGACGTAGCTAATTCTGTCGCTATACAATCCGATGGCAAGATAGTTGCCGCTGGAATTTCGTCTGATGCTTCAGGGAATTATGCCTTTGCCATAGCGCGGTACAATAGCGATGGAACACTTGATAGTACATTCGGCACAAACGGAAGCGTGAGGACTACGATCAGCGGCGGCTTTAGTGATCAAGCAAATTCTGTCGCCATTCAGTCCGATGGCAAGATAGTTGCCGCTGGATATTCGCGTAATAGTTCAGGCTATGTTGCCTTTGCCTTAGCGCGGTGCAATACCAATGGAACGCTCGACAATACATTCGGCACAAACGGAAGCGTGAGAAATGCGATAAGCGGCGGCAGCAAGCATCAGCGATACATCCGCTACATTGAACGGCAGCATATATCCTTGGAATGTGAGCACGACAGTAAGATTCCTATATGGGACAACTTCGGGAGTTTATACCGACAGTGTAAGCGCATCTCCTTCGACTGTCGATGGAGACACGGTAACATCAGTTTCAGCCGCGCTGAGCGGGCTTACCGAAACAACTACATATTACTATCGTGTTTCCGGATCAAGCCTCTCTCCTTTGAACTATTTCGTAAGTGATGAGAAGAGCTTTGAGACGATATCCACTCCACCTCTGCCGGTTGAACTAACTACCTTTACATCAAATAATCTCGGTGATAAGGTAGAATTGCAATGGCAAACAGCAACTGAAGTTAATAACTATGGATTTGATATTGAAAGAAGTCAGAAGACAGAAATCAGTAGTCAGAATCTTCGTTGGGAAAAAATTGGATTTGTAAAAGGCAGCGGCAACAGCAACTCTCCGAAGAATTATTCTTATGTGGATGAGAGCCCATTAAGCGGAAATGTTCAGTACAGATTAAAACAAATAGATAACGATGGCGCTTTTAAGTATTCTTCTATCGTAACGGTAAATTCGTTGCCTACGCGATTTTCATTAGAGCAGAATTATCCGAATCCGTTTAACCCGAGTACAACAATAAAATTTGGATTGCCATCCGATACGAAAGTAACATTGGAAGTATATAATACTATAGGTCAAAAAGTAGCAACTTTAGTAAACGAAGAAATGACTGCCGGATATCATCAGGTAGAGTTTAATGCAAGCAATCTTGCAAGCGGAATTTATTTTTTTAGGATGCAGACAAATGGGTTTGTATCGATAAAGAAGTTATTGCTTCTTAAATAATTTCCAAAGCCTTGAAGGTTGCAGGCTCAGACCTTCAAGGTTACTCTATTATCTAAATGTTGCATACCATGGACTGATGTGAAAAGATTCTTAGATGTATTAATATCTTCGTTAATAATAATAATTTGTATTCCGTTAATTGCAGTAATACTTTTAATAGTATATATAGTTACGGATGATTCACCTCTGCTGACACAAGAAAGAAAAATTCACTTGTCGAAGAGTGGTATAAAAATAATTAAGATAAGAACGATTAAGAATTCAAAGTCATTTAATGAGTTGAAAAAGAAATCAGTTAAGGTATTTAATAAGGAGGAATACGAAGATTATGTACCATCATTTTGCCGGTACTTGAGGAAAACAGGAATAGATGAATTGCCTCAGATAATAAATGTGTTAAGAGGGGAAATGTCGTTAGTTGGTCCTCGTCCGCTTAACGTTCAAGATTTACAAATAATGAAAAGGAACCAGCCGCAGCATTATGAACGAAGAAATAGAGTCTGTTCTAAACCAGGTATAACCGGTTACTGGCAGGTATATGGCAAAAGAGATTTAGGCGAGGAAAACTTATTGGCGGAAGATGAATACTATGAGCAAAATAAATCGTTATCTCTTGACCTAAAAATAATGATTAAGACATTTTTAGTAATAATTACGGCAAGACACTCAGATTCGATTGTAAGAAGTATAACAAAAGCGAATAAAGGAAATGCCAGGGTAGCCAAACTGATTGTTTTCGATGGTAATAAATCCTCCTTGGATAGTTATAGGTTATTTTGAAATAAAGTAAGGCTACGAGGTACATATGCCGTCAACAAAATAAACTACCTGGTAATAAGGCGAGTTGTTATCTTTAGTAAGGAACATTGAATAAACCTCCTCTGAATTGTACCTAAAATGTCCGAGTGGTATAAGAAGATGGTAATTTGGTAATACCTTGTAATGAAAAAAGTTGCAAGGTATTGCTATTTTAAACAATATCCTCTAAATCAAGTTAAAATCTACTATATGATTTTGAGCAAAATATTATTCCATTCCCAATGATATAAACCCTATAACTATTGTTAAATATAGACATACAAATGAGAATACTAAGCGGGAAGGGAATACGATTTCATGGTATACACCGCTGAATGCGTATTCCTTTCCTGCAGAATCCTTCTGTATAAAACGCCAAACGCCGCCCACTTTCAATTCCATACTTTCTACAACAGTAGTAAGATTTTCCGGTCCCCACCACTCAGGAATGTGATTTGGATTTGTATAAGCCTTGAACACCAACTCACGATGAGCATCAAAGCTTCGCTCGATGACTATCTGTCTTTCTGCCGGCTTAACAATATTTTTATTTGAAAATCCGGAATTGGTAGTACTTAGTGATCAAAATCGAACATTTGAATTACTTTTTATTACTTATGGGTTTTTCAATATATGAGTTTTAAGAGGCGGGGTAGTTCATTTTGCTTGTCATTATAAAGCTACACTTATTTAGACAGTTGCTTTATTAAGCGCTTGTAGCTCTAAAGAATTATTTTTTCGCAATTGTATAAATTTCGCCGTCTTTCAACTGAGCTACCTTTACCATTTTACTACTTTTCTTCAACTCATCAATGGTAAATAAAAAATTGCGGTTGATATTATTGAACCAAACGAGATATGCTGTGTTATTCCCCTGCCAGATACTTCTTAAATCCGGATTTGTTTTTATAAGTTCTGGAGAATTATACATTGTTTTAGGAGGACTCCACTTCGCTTCTTTGTTTGCTAAAATGTAAACGGCTTCTGGAACATTGCTGTAAAATGAATATCCTGCTTCAAATTGTTTGTGGTTATTAAGATATTTAATTACTGTGTTGTCCCTCCATGATTTGCTGCTGTATTCCCATCCGGCTTGCCCGATATAATCTTCAATATTATAGATTGTTCTTGTAATAGGGTATTTCATCCAAGCAATTATTCCGATCAAAAACAAAATAGGTATAAACCTTTGATGGAAATGCTTTGATATCCATTCTAAAATATTATCCAGAATTAAGAACATTATAAAAATCGAAGGCACAAAAATAGGGGATAGTAATCTATTGGCGATTTTGTCATATGCGGTGGTTGTTGACGAGATAACTATAATCCCCGAATAAAATAATATAAAGATTAATGCAGGGCCTATTTGTTTTAATCTTACTTCGTCTCTCTTCCATTTATTCGATAAAACAATTACGGCAAAAATTCCGGCAGAAATAATTAGCATTAAAAAAAATAATTGCTGCTCATTTATTTGCATTGGCAAATACCATTTTAACATCACATTGAATAAGAATAATAGATTCTCGGATAAAGTATAGGATGAATCAGCACGCTGCCCAACGAAGGTGCCCGATAATAAATAGTTTCTTAAAATCCATAAACCTGTCGGCAAAATTGTAATAAGTAAAAAGATAATTAAATGCTGAAACAGCTCTTTGAATGTTTTTCTCTTCCAAATAAAGATGCTAATTGATCCTGTTAAAATGATTATTACGCCTACATATCGGGTTAGACAAGCCAATGCTGCTGCTGTTGAAAAAAAAAGTAGGGAAGTAATTGTTCCCTTTATCCTATAGTTATCAAAGTAATTCAGATATAAGAGTACAAACAAAATGAAAAGAGGTTCGGATAATGCAATTAAAGAAATTTGAATTATTACAAAGGATACCATAATCGATAGGGTCCCTATTATAATTAAGGGCAAGGACTTCAAATGATTTAATAAAAATAAACCAGAGTAATAAACGATTAAACCAAAAAGAATTGCATTTAAATAGCCGGCTGATATCAGAGGGTCTATGGAAAATATTTTTATTATTGCCGCTAATAATAATGGATATAGTGGGGGCTGAAGGACAAAATAGTAACCATCATAACCGACAAAACCGGTACCGTCAGCTATATGCCTTGCTACTGATATGTAATATACAGAGTCAGGAGACACCCCTACGCCGTAAAGGCTTAGTAAAATAATGATAAAACATGCCCCAATAAGTCCGATAATTGCGAGAAGTGTTTTATGTTTAAATTTTATATCCAAAATAATAAATTTAAGTAGGGTAAAGTTTTATCATAATCTAAGTTATTTTGTTTAATTCTATCTCCCTGCTTAAAATTGCATAGACAATCTCAAGTACAATATTTTGATGTGCAGAGAATTAAAACCAGACGCGCATAGTTCTAAGAAGAATATTACTTTTCGAGCAGACTGTGGCTCTTCTTCTCATTTTTCTTCTCTCTTTTAGCTTCCTTTTTTTCCTTCATTGTTTTAGCCGGTTTTTTTTTGGAATTTTTTTTGCTGTCCTGACCTTTACTCATTTTATTTCCTCTTATAGGTTATTTGATTGAAATTATTATTCTGTTAAAAAATCACAGCAAGATCTAGTGTTAAGGCATTTATGCTTGATTCTCCGCTGCTCTTCCCGATTAGGTTAAATATATTATACTTTAGACTTGCATCCAGATCGACTATAGGAAGAACTGTAACTACCGCACCTACACCTATCGCACCGCCGTATCTTGTCATGCCTCCTTGTGATAAACTGAAGCTGGAAAAATCTGCTTTCAAGTCACCGAAACTGTTTATTGCTGCTTCGATAGAAACATAGGGTTTAATTAAAGGCAAAGGTAAAATATTAAGTTCTGCTTCAACACCCGCAGACCAAATATTTTGTGAAGTATTTACAGTGAAATTGTCAACATTTCCGCTCCCTCTAAGCATGTGGTAATTAACAAAAACAATCGGCGTCAGTGGAAGAAGAGGGACGTCAATTCTTGCTTGCACTCCGAAATTAAAATTAGATCCAAAACCTAGACCATTAATTCCGACGCTGTTTGTGTATCCTGCCGGAGCTGTCATACTGGTTAATCCAGCACTTACTCCCAATCTAAGCATTTGAGCGTGCGATGTATTTGTAAATAATAGAATTAGAGCTCCACAAAAGAGCAAGGGAATAATTTTTTTCATAACAACTCCATATTTATGTTTTTTTATCAGTTTACTTTAATATACAATATGAAAAATTATAATACAAAAGGGGTGTTATTATATTTGTTATAGGAAAATCGTTTACAAAGGATCGTTTGTTTACATCCAAAAAAATATAGAAATGATTGGAGTTTATTTTTCATTTATGAATCGCTTCAATTTTTTTTAGCAAGATTGAAATCATCTTGAGTAACACCGCCCGCACTTTCAGTTGAAATAGTAATTTTCACCTTATTCCATGAATGCAAGAATATATCCGGGTGATGATCTATTCTTTCTGCTTCAGCACCAATTTTATTTACAAAGGGAAGTGCGCTCTTAAAATCTTTCAATGAAAATTCTTTTCCGATATCATTACCGTTAAAAATCCATCCTGCAATTTCTTTTAGTTTATTTGTTATCTCTTTATGTGATAAGACTTCCACATTGAACTCCATAAATAGTGTATAAAAAAATCGTTGCTTGTCCCGCAGTTTTTAAGCTTAATAATTTCAATCGCGAAAAGAGAAAGGCAATTACTACTGTCGCAAATATTTCGAAAAATCCTTCTACCCAAAGATGGACAACTCACCATCTCATTTACTTTTTTATTAGAAGGCAATTGTTTTTTTATGTCTGATTTGTTTATATTTCTTATATGTTTTGTGACGTAATATGATATATTATACTTTATAGGATTATTTATTATATTGATAATTTCCTGAAATGATTTATTCAACCTCTAAACAAAAAGTAATATTTATTATTGGGATTATTTCCTTACTTATTCTTTTTTACTCCATTTATAATATCCACAATGAATTTGATAAAGCAATCTCAAACCGCTTTGAAGAGCATCAAAAGAATTTAACATACATAGTTGCCTCCCAAATACAAACCTACATTTTCAATCGGTCTATTGATTTTAAAGCTTTAGCAAAAACTATTTCGTATGAAAATAATAATAAAAAAAATATTCAAAATGATATTAACGAATGTTTCAACTTTGTTAAAAATCATTATGCCACGGAATTGCAATTTATCGATGCAAATAGAAAAGTCAAATTTTCTACAGACTCCTCCAAGATAGGACAAAATTTTGCCGGTACTTCCATTTATAATTGGTGCCGTAATTCTTCAAACTATCAGCAAATTAAATTATCAACAAGTGATGATTCAAATTTAACCTTAAATAAGCTGACCCGTTATTTGAAGATAATTACTCCCGTCTATGCTTCCTCTAACAGTATTCATCCTCTAAATAAAAAATTAAAATTTCAAGGTTTATTAGTCTTAAAAGTTAATCTTGACAGTCTTCTTAATGAAAATATTTACAAATTGAGTCTATTAGCTAAAAAGACTGAATTTATGATAGTCGATAATAACGGTTTAATAATTTCTCCTAATTATAATAAGCATCCTCAGTTCTTCTCAAAAAACCTCAATAGTAATTCTTGTATTACCTGTCATCCGGCTTATCCTGTAGGAATAGATTCTGAAAAGAATTTAACTTTTAATCCTTTCATCCTAAATGAAAGTGTTTTACTCCAGACAAAAAATAATGGAAAAAAAATAGTCACTTTTTATAATATTAAATTACCTGGTACTAAATGGCTCTTGATTACCTCCGGCTCATTCTCTTTAATGAAAGCTATTGAAAATAATGCGCAATTAAAATTTTCTTTCCTTTTTCTATTGATTACTGCTATTTCTATAGCCGGTTCGATGATTATTTACCGTAATTATATTCGTAAAGAAAAAGCCGAGGAAGAAGTTCAACGATTAATTGAAAAACATAAACTTGAAATGGAATTAATGGAGTCTGAAAAAAGATATAAGCTGGTAGTTGAAAAATCTCCCTTACCAATTATTTTGCACGAATCACAAAGTATTTTTTATGCCAATGATAGCTGTGTTAATTTATTTGGTGCGAAAAATAAAGATGAAATTATTGGCAAACCTTTAAACTTATTCTTTACGGGCACAAAAAAAATATTAGATGGACGAAAAGGGAATAAACCCTCAACTGATAATAAAGAATTACCCTATGAACAAAAATTACTTCGGATTGACGGTTCAACATTAGATGTCGAAATTACAGAAATGGATTTTATCCTTAATGGAAAGTCAGTTATGCTTGCAATTTGCGCTGACATTACTTCTAAAAAGAAAGAAGAAGAAGCCATGTTAAAATATAATAAGGAGCTGGAAGATTTACACTCAAAAAAGAATTTCCTATTTTCAATCATAGCTCAAGACTTAAAAAGCCCTTTTCAATCGCTTATTGGTTATACCGACCTCCTCGCGAATGAGCTTGATGCTTTAGATGAAAATGAAATCAGAATGTTCTCTATAGCGCTAAACAAAAACGCTAAAATTTATTTTAATCTTCTTGAAGGTCTTCTTTCATGGGCTACTATCCAAATACAAAGTGAAAGTTTCTCGCCTAAAGAACTTGAATTATTGACAATAGTTAATGATGCTATTAAAATTCTTGGACACAATGCGTCTCAAAAGGGAGTACAATTATTAAATGAAATACCGGGCGGACTTCTTGTTAAAGCAGATAGTGATATGCTTTCCATAATTTTAAGAAATCTTATTTCTAACTCAATTAAATTTTCTTATCCAACCGGCAAAATTAAAATTATTCTTTCTCATTCTGATGATAAAGTCGCAATATGCATTGTCGACAATGGACGAGGAATTCAAGAAGAATATCTGAAAGATTTATTTAAGTTTGAAAAGATATATTCTTCTTCCGGAACTCGTGGCGAAAAGGGTACTGGGCTTGGACTTACTATCTGTAAAGATTTAGTCGAAAAACACGGGGGTAGTCTCTGGGCGATAAGTAAACCGGATATCGAAACATCATTTATTTTTACTCTTCCTAAAATTTAGCCCCCTTTCACTTTAACTCCTTTTTGAATTCCATTAACCAATTCGATTATTTATTATAGCACTACCGTTTAAGTTATTATGTCAAGATATTCTTTGTGATAACTTATCGCAATTTCATTGTGTCTAATTCAAAACCTGCCGGCAGGTCTGCCTATAGGCAGATTTAAAATTCAACATTCATCCGCCGCGGAAGAAATCCCCTAGATACACAAAGAGTAGACGACTGGAAGGAGGAGAAATCCCATGTATAGAGGTATACGAACTGACCATGGGATATTTTCCTCGGCGGATCGAGGACCCCTACGATATGACACACAAATAATTGTCATTTCCACGATCTGCGGTGGATTGTGGCTTTCCGCGTTATGAAATTATGAAATAACGTATATTACAATAGATTACAAAATAATTATCAAATTAAATAATAACCAAAATTATTTAACCTTCTGTCATTTGTTAGTTAATTATTTTCCCATTATTTTGTATCTTTTAAAAAATGGAAATAGCTTTCAGATATTTTTATATAATTATCGATATGATAAATTATTCATTGAATTTCAATCAAAACCTTGAACTTAATTCAAAATCATGCTATTAGTCATTGAGTTAAAATTTAATTAGACTTGTAATAAATTGTCTGATTCAAAACAAAAACTACTAATTTACTTCGAATATCTTCTCAAGTACGCAAACGATATAATCATAATTGCTGACTCTAATTTTAATATAATCGATGCAAACAACTTCGCAGTCCAAACCTATGGCTATTCAAAGAATGAACTTCTTAAACTATCTTTTTACGATTTAATATCCCCTGAAGCTAAAAATGATATTGAAACACAAATTAAAATTCTTAACCAAAAATATTTCCTAACTTTTGAAATCAAGAACCTAAAAAAATATGGTTCCATTTTCATTGCAGAAGTTAAGTCGAGCTTGATCCGGCTTGATAATGAAGTTTACTATAAAATCATTGTAAAAGATATTAGCGAGCGAAATAAATTAGAAGCTCAATTATTTGAGGAAAGGGAACAGCTCCGCACTATTATTGACGCTTCGCCGGCTTCCATTTGGTTCAAAGATACTAAGAATAATTTTATCCGGGTTAACAAAGCGGCGGCTGAAATCGCAAATAAAAATGTTGGTGAAATTGAAGGAAAGTCTACGCAGTCTATTTTTCCCATTGAGTTCGATAAATACTATGCAGATGACCTCGAAGTAATTAATTCCGGAATACCGAAAATTGGAATTATTGAATCCGTCACTACCGGAAATAGTGTAAAATGGGTCAGAACTGATAAAATCCCATGGATCAACGCTAAAGGTGAAATTGCTGGTGTTATCGCTTTTTCTCTCGATATCACCCAACAAAAACAAACTGAAGAATTGCTGTCGCGAGAAAGCAATTTATTGGGTTCATTACTTGATAATATCCCTGATCGCATTTATGCAAAAGATCTCGAACATAGATTTATTATTTACAACAAGGCTTTAGCCAACCGGTGGGGATTTAATAATCCGCGCGAGTTAGTTGGCAAATCTGATTTTGACCTTTTCCCTTATGATGTAGCTTTAAAGTACCGTGCAGAAGAACAAGAAATTATCCGAACCGGAAACCCCATTCTTAATCGCGAAGAATCAATGACCGATACATCCGGTCAGACAAATTGGAGCCTCGTAACAAAATCCCCATTCTGGGATGACAAAGGGAATATAATTGGTATTGTGGGGTTAAGCCGCGATATCACCGAACTCAAAGTTGCCGCTGAAGCTCTAAAGGCGAGTGAAGAAAAATACAGATCTCTATTTAATACCGCACCTCTTGGTATTGCTCATATAAATTTTAAAATGGAGATTACTGATTGCAATAATATGCTTTTGGAAATTTTAGATATCCCCGAAACTGAATCTTTAGGATTTGATTTTAAAAAAATTAAAGACCAAAAACTTAAGAATGCTATTGAACTCGCCTTTGCAGGAAGCATAGGGCATTACGAAGGCGATTTCCAATCAATCTCTTCTCATAAAATAATTTCCTTAAAGGCAATGTTTTCTCCTATTGTCCATGAGAAAGAAAAAATATTATCTGTAGTAGGTATTTTTGAAGATATTTCTGAGCATAAGCAAATAGAAAGATTTTTTTTCCACGATATTCTAAATACTGCCGGTAATCTTAGAAGCTTTGCTGACTTACTTAAAGATAATTTATTCGATAACCAAGTAAACTCATCATTGCTTTCTGACGCACGTCAAATTGCTGCAATCTCCAATAAAGTTATACAGGAAATTATTTCACATAGGTCAATCCTTACTTCCGATAAAACAGAAATAAAACTTAACCCTACTACCATTAGTACCTCGGAATTTATCGGTGGATTAATCAGGAATATCTTTCAAAAAGCAACTGAAGTAAATAAAGAGATAATAATCGCTGATAACTTTGAAGATATAATAATTCAGACAGATCAAGCATTGCTCAGCCGTGTGATTGAAAATCTTATTAAGAATGCAATTGAAGCCTCATTACCCGGAGGTATTGTTACTATTGGATGCCAAAAAGAAAATGAGCAAATCTCTTTTTGGGTTAACAATCAAACAACCATATCTGAAGAGATCAAAGCAAAAATATTTAAACGCTCCTTTTCAACAAAAGGACCCGGAAGGGGAATAGGCACATATAGTATTAAATTTCTGACTGAAAAATATTTGAAAGGGAGTGTGTCTTTTGTCTCTTCAGAAAATGAAGGAACCACTTTTAAAATTGTGCTCCCAATTAATTTGAAATCAACAAATCACAAACCATCTTTAGATCCCTTTAAGGAAGATGATAACAAAAAAATCATAGAAAAGAAAGTTGCCTCTACATTAGTAAAAGGGAAAAAACTACCCAATATATTACTTGTTGAAGATGATGAAATTACAACACACGTTACAAAATTATTTTCAAAAAAAGTATTTAATATTGACAGTGTAACCAATGGCCCAAGCGCAGTAGAAGCAGTAAAATCAAAACCCTATTCCGCTATTCTTATGGACATACACCTTGGTAATGGAATGAGCGGCCTTGATACCTTAAAAATAATAAGAACCATCCACGGATACGAAAACATTCCGATTATAGCTTTTACTGCGTACGCCATGCAGGGATCAAAGAAAGACTTTCTTGCTGCAGGCTGTACACATTACTTAGTCAAACCATTCACTAAGGATCAATTAATCGACATACTTAACGAAGCAATTAACCCAATTTAACATTGGAAGCTGGTGAGCCAAAAAAATAGGGAACTTCATAGCTAGGCAGGATTACAATTGCTAACTTACCATGAAACGAGAATGAAATATTTTTAAGGGAGCCGAAGCTCCCTTAATTCTTTATTCTTTTATAAACTTTTCAGCAATCATGTTCGGAGGTATTGGAGTAGGCACTCTATTTATGATAGGGGGAATTGATTGAAGATAGGCAAACATACATCCCAAGTCTTTATCTGTAAGTCCACCGATAGCTTGCCAGGGCATAGGAGGTAAAAGATCATTACCCGCACCCATGTGCTTTCCTGTGCGCATGGTTTTAATAAAAATATCCCGAGTCCATAGCCCTAATCCTGTTGAAGGATCAGGCGTTAAATTAGCAGCAAATGAAATTCCCCAGGGTCCAACCCATGCGTTCAGGTTTCCTGTAGTAAGTATCCATCTTCCCATAGCAATCATGCCGGTATCAATTGGCGGTAGCTGTAAATCGGAAGGTTGGCCGGATAATAGCCGGGTTGTATCAGGTATTGGTCCCATTGCGGTCATGATTTTAGGAGAATGGCAATCGTTACATACTCCAATATTCACAAGATATTTTCCCCTTGCTATCTGTTCTTCTTTTGTCATTTTAGAAGAACAGTTTAATTCAGTCAGCAATAGAATTAAGCAAAAAGTACACAAGGAAACAAATAGTATTTTTTTATTCATAAATACACCTTAATTAAATATAAATAACTAATGAACTCACTAGTTCAAAGCAAAGAGATAAATGGTTTTTTTAGGTGCATCCATTTAGCAACGTTCCCAGACCTATAATCAAATGGTAAAATGACTTTATTTAGGAGACATCCTAAAAACTTGTAAACAATCCATGCACAGATGAATCGTATCCAAAGTTTTTTATTCATAAGATGTAATAAGACGCTCCAAATACTTGATAAGCGATTCTTGATTCAAAAAAAATACATTTTTGTTTATGTATTTACAATACAATCATTAACATTATACATGTGTAATGCCTCTGATGTTGTACAGCTCACATAAATTGCACAACCTACTTGATCATGAAATTAACTATAAAATCTTAAGAGGTTACTAAGGCGTTTCAACCTGCCACCAATTTCCCGCTATACTCAATCCGCCCGTGTTCCATATCATTTTAGATTGTGAGGAAGTTAGTTAGGTTCAACAATCAATAAATAAATCAATAGGAGATGTGCATTATTTGTGTCTGCGATATGTTTCATTCCCTTTGTCTTTAGTTATATTATTAGGTATCTATTGACCTCCTTCGCCCCGAAGCGGGGCTCGTTAGTAATCTTTTGCACCGCTTCGCTTACGCAAAAAAAGGCGTAGCATTTTCGTGAATTTATGTAACTACTAATGTTCGTCAAATGGAAAAAATAACTTACTCCTTCGCTCCACTTCACTACTCTCCGCTACATTTCGCAAAGCTTCATTCCGTTCCGTTTCCGCTTCGTCTCAGTCGCAAGATGTTTTTTCCGAATAACGGAGCAGGCGCAACTTGCAGCTCCATTCGAAGACTCGTTGCGCCGCAAGATGCTTAAGAAAATTACATTGGCAGTGATGTCCTTTTTGTCATGGTTATTGCCAATGAATCATTGTAGATAAACACCCGCTCAGTCATATTTTTTGCTGCTACACTTCGCAAGGGGGAATGGGATAAAAGCAAAATATCCCCTTCCCCCTCGCTTCGTTCCGCTGGCAAAAAAATATGCCTTCGCTCCGGTTAGCTGCCCTTATATTCTCCCCATTGTTTTATAATAAATTCAATAACCATGACAAAAACATTTGGCAATCTTAACTGATATAATAGGGAGTATCAGCTTTTCTAAATTAATCCTATAAATGAATCTCATGTTGCTTCGTTCTTGAAGAAATGCTCAATGGGAATGCTGAATAGTGGTTAATTTTGTTAATTGCAATATTTAGTAGCTTTACTTATTATATTATTATTTAAAATAGAAAGATAATAATCAAAATTTATGGGAAATAAGTCTTACACTATCTTAACAAAAAAAATACACGTCTTTGCATTGGCAGGCGTTATCATTTTTTTGCTTATCCTTGGTGGTTATTTTTTCTATTTACATGAAGCTAATATCGAGCGCGATGATGCTTTTAATGAATTAAAAGCTGTCGCTCAACTTAAGATTGATCAAATTTCAAGCTGGAATAAGGAAAGGTTATTGGATGTTAAAGCGCTAGCTAATGATCACCATTTCGTTAAAAGCGTTGAAAATTATTTGCACAAACGGAATGCTTCTAACAAGCAAATAATAGTAGATCAGCTCTCTTTAGTGGCAGTCAAAAATATTTATGAAAACGAACTTCTCTTTTCAGCCAACGGAGATTTATTGTTTTCACATAATCCTTTAACCGGTCTGGTAGATACAATAACCCCGCGCCTTGTGAAAGAAGCCATAAATAATAGAGGGATTTTTTCCAGCGACCTATATTATTATAGTGCTGAAAACGAAATCCTAGATGATTTTATAGCTCCTATCATTAATCTTAAAAAACAAACAATTGCCGTAATTATTTTACGCATTAGACCTAAAGACTATCTTTATCCTTTGTTAAACTTCTGGCCTTTACCGGGAAATTCACCTGAAAATATAATCGTTGAAAGAAATGGCAGCAAGGTTCGTTTCTTAAGCGAGTTAAAACAAATAAAAAATGCTATTGTTAATTTTAACCTTCCGCTTACAGATAAAATTAGCCCTGCAGCTCAAGCTGCTTTGGGATATAGAGGTTTTTTGGAAGGTAAAGATTATTACGGAATAAATATACTTGCCTATGTTTCTCCGGTACCTGGGACCAATTGGTCCTTAATTTCCTCGGAACATACAAGTGAAGCATATTCCAGGCTCCATTCTAAAGTAGGCGCAATAATCCTATTTACCGTCCTTATGATCTTACTTTTTGCGACGGGCATTATTTGGATTTACCACTATCGCCAAAAAAATATTTATAGAGAACTATTTATTAAGGAAAAAGAACTTCGCGAATACCACGAAGAGTTTAGAACTATTTTATACAGTATCGGCGATGGTGTATTGACTACAGATACATCAGGTAACATTAAACAGATGAATTCTGTAGCAGAGGAATTAACGGGATTTAATGAAAAAGTGGCATTAGGAAAACCACTTGATGATATCTTTAATATTATTAGTGAAAGAACGAGAAACAAAGTTGAAAATCCGGTTCATAAAGTTTTAAGAGACGGGGTAATAACCGGGCTTGCAAACCATACAATTCTAATTTCAAAAGACGGGAAAGAAATTCCAATTGCCGATAGCGCTGCGCCTATTCGTAATGAGCAAGGTGAAATTGAAGGTGTAGTATTAGTTTTCCGAGATAAAACTGTAGAATATCATCAAGAGAAGGTGTTAAGAGAAAGTGAAGCAAGGCTTAATGAGTCACAGCGTGTTGCCGCCTTAGGGCATTATATTTTTGATATTAAAAAGGGAAACTGGACAAATTCTGAAAATCTAGATGCTGTCTTTGGAATTAACTCCAGTTATAATAAGAACATTGAAGGCTGGTTAAATATAATTGACACTTCACAAAGAAACGAGATGTTGTTTTTTCTTACTGAAAATATTTTGAAGCAAAAACAGATATTTGACAAAGAATATAAAATTATCAGACAAAATGATGGAGAAACTCGTTGGGTGCATGGATTGGGAAACCTGGAATTTGACTTGCAAGGAAATCCAATTAAAATGTTCGGGGTAATTCAGGATATTACTGAGATAAAATTACTTAATGAAGAACTTAAAGAAAGCGAAGAGCTATTCCGCACTACTTTATACGGTATAGGTGACGGAATTATTTCTTCTGATAATCATGGAAACATTATCCAAATGAATCCGGTTGCAGAAGCCTTAACCGGTTGGAAGCTTGCTGATGCAAAAGGTCTGCCTGTCGGAAAAGTATTTAATATAATTAATGCCGAAACAAGAAGCCCTGTGGCTAATCCAACCGGTAGAGTCTTGGAAACCGGATCCGTCGTTGGACTGGCAAACCATACAGCATTAATTTCAAAAGATGGTAAAGAATATCAAATCGCTGATAGCGCTGCTCCCATAAGAAATCATGAAGGGAAAATTATTGGTGCAATAATGGTTTTCTCTGATATTACTGAACAATATGCTGCAAGAGAAGCTTTAAGGAAAAGTGAAGAAAAATTCCGTAAAGCCTTTATGACAAGTCCTGATGCGATTAATATTAACCGCCTTGAAGATGGAATGTATATTTCTATCAATAAAGTCTTTACTCAAATAATGGGCTATACCGAAGATGAAGTCATTGGTAAAACTTCAGTTGATCTAAATATTTGGGTTAAAGCTGAAGACAGGCAAGAATTCCTTGACAGGTTAAAGAAGAATGGTGTTCTTGAAAATTATGAAACGCATTTCCGGTCAAAAAGCGGTGAAATAAAAGATGGTTTACTGTCAGCCTCCCTTCTTGAAGTGGAAGGCGTACCACATATTATTAATATAACAATAGATATTACGGTACGAAAAAAATTGGAAAAAATATTAGCAGAAAGCGAAGAAAGATTTCGTTCAATTTTCCACGAGAACAAAGCTGTAATGATATTGATAGATATTGAGAATGATTCCAAAATTGTGGATGCAAATGAAGCAGCATGCAAATATTATGGATACACAAAAGAATATTTGTTACAAAATATTCATGCCTACCATTTATCTATCGACTCAGTTGATAAAATAAAGCAAAGGATGGGAGAGTACTTAAGCGGTGAGCAAAATTATCTTACTTCAAAACATATATTGTCTAATGGTAAAGTCAGAGATGTTGATATATATATATCCGTCATATCTACTTTAGGAAAAAAATATGTTTTTTCTATAATTAATGATATTACCGATGAGAAGATGATTCAAGTTCAACTCGATGAATATAAAAAACATCTTGAATCTTTAGTTAAAGAAAGAACTGCGGAGCTTGAAGCATCAACAGAAAGATTCCGTCATTTGTCTGAAAATTCTAAAGACTCAATATTTAGAATTGACAGTAAATTCGTTATGCATTATATGAATAAATCAATGAAGGAAAGGTGGGAAATAAAAGAAGAAGAGAATTTATTAGATGTACTAGCCCAAAATAAAGTGCCTAAGAGCTTAATTAATTCAATTTCAAGCGCTCTTGAAAAGACATTTGAGACAAAAACCATTGTAAGGGAACAGATTTTTCATGTGAATAAATTCTGGATGGATTGGGTGTTCATTCCGGAAATCAGCGCATTCAATGAAGTGAAAAGTATACTTGGCTTCGGTAGAGACATAACCGAGATAAAATTGCTACAAGAAAAAATACAGTCAGCATTTGAAAAGGAAAAAGAACTAAACCAACTAAAAACTAATTTTATTTCTTTTGCTTCACATGAATTTAGAACACCACTTACAAAAATTCAAACATCTGCTGAGTTACTCAGACTTTTCGGAAGGAAATGGGATGAAGGAAAATACAACAATCATTTCAACCAAATCGAAACTTCAATAGACGAAATTACTCACATGCTCGACCAGGTGCTAACAATTAGCAGAGTAGAAAGAGGGAAGTATGCTTTTGAACCTGCAAAAGCGAATATAAGATTTTTGATTGATGAGGTAATAGCCGGTATAAATCTGCTTCCATATTTCAACCATATAATTTCAGTCAATTATGCAATTGAAAGAGCAGAATTTAACATTGATACAAAATTAGTAAAAAGCATTCTACAGAATCTAATATCCAATGCTGTAAAATATTCAGCTGCAGCAACCAGAATTGAAGTATATGTGATTCAAGAAGAAAATTCTCTTCGATTTGAATTATTAGACCATGGCATAGGTATTCCCGAAAGTGAAATTGAAAAAATATTTGAGCCGTTTCATAGAGCGTCTAATATTGGTGCAGTAGAAGGTACGGGCTTGGGCCTGGCTATAGTGAAACTGATGGTCGAATTGCACCGCGGTACAATATCAGTCCAAAGCAAAATTAATGAGGGCACAAAGTTTATGGTAATAATAAAAACCTAAAATTAAGAAAACATTTGAGATTTTACCTTACGTAGAAACATCTATTAGGAAGAGAATAGTGGTCGAATAATGGCATAGTGAAGTAAAGGGAAATGTACCGTTTAATTCTACTAATAAGTTATTCCATAGACTGTTTATACATAATATGAATAGGGAAACAATACTTATTTTCAAGAATAGAATATCATCTTAATGCAAAGACAAAATAAAATACTCGTGGTAGAGGATGATCCAATATTATCCTCAAACCTAAATGAGCTCCTGACCTCCTTTGGCTATTCTGTTTCTTTATCATGCAATGGCATTGAAGGATTAAAATTTCTAAAGTCCGGTCTTCCGGATCTAATTATCTGCGATGTAATGATGAATGGAATGGATGGTTTTTCTTTTTTTGAGGAAGTAAAACAGGTTTACACTTATTCCGTGCCTTTTATCTTTCTAACTGCCAGAAGCGATTTAGATAGCCTTCGCTACGGAATGAATTTGGGCGCTGATGATTATATCTTCAAACCTTATAAAGCCGGCGAACTGCTAAAAGTAATTGAAACAAGGTTAAAAAAACACAATATAACTTCAATCGTTAAGGATATCGAAAGTACTGCTAAGCTTAAATATTCTGATATAATATTTGTGGATGATTCCAGAAAAAGCATTCCGTTGAATGTATGTGAGATTAAATTTATTTCTTCAAATGGCGATTATTCAATAGTTAATTCATCTAAAATTAAAAATTTAATTATTAAACAAACTCTAAAAGAATGGGAAGAAATACTTCCGGTTAGTCAGTTCATAAGGATACATAGATCAACAATAGTGAACATTGAATTCATCGATAAAATTGAAAAAGGTTTTAACAGGGAATTATTGATTAAGGTAAAAGATTACGATAAAAATCTTGTAGCAAGTATTCGCTATTCCGCCAAACTAAAAGAAAAATTATTTAAGTAATTCAGCTTGATTAAAATAGTTCTTAAGAATCCTAAGTTCTGGTACCTAAATCCTCTATTGTAACGCTCACCCTCAATATTGCGACGCTTATCGAATAAAATTATCATTTTACAGAAACTATCCGAATATAAACCAGAAAGATTTTTTCTTTCTGCTATAAAGGATTAAAAAATGAAGAAAATATTATTTGTAGAAGACGACAGCACCATTAGATCGAACATTAAAGAAATTCTTGACATAGCTGGGTATGATTGTATCCTAGCCGGAGATGGGTTTGAAGCATTAGAAAAAGCAAGAAAGAATTTACCTGATCTCGTCATCTCGGATATTATGATGCCTGAAATGGACGGTTATGAATTTTTCCGCAATTTTAATGACCAATACTCCGATTATGGTGTCCCATTTATTTTCCTATCTGCTAAAACAGAGCAAGATGAAATTAGAAAAGGAATGAATCTTGGTGTAGATGACTACTTAACCAAGCCATTTAGAATAAAAGATTTGGTCAACGCCATAGAAGTGCGTTTTACTAAAAGTGAAAAACAGAAAAGACAATTAGAGAAATTTACTTCAGAAATTGTCCATCAATATATACCCCATGAATTAAGATCTCCGCTAGTAGCTATCCTCGGGATCTCAGAAATTATACGGGATGATTACGGGCAACTCTCCGGAAGTGATATTATTCAATTTGCAGAAAAAATATATAAAGCTGGGGAAAGGCTTCACGAAAGAATAGAAAAATTTTTATCTCTTATTGAATTAGACCAGGTTCAAATGAGAAATATTTTGGACTCATTTGTAAACTCAACCGAATTAACAAAAATACAGGATATAGTATTAGACTTTATTTCTAAAAGCTGTCGTATAATTGATTTACCTGTTTTACCTCAACAAAGGATCAAAATAAATTTTCACTTCCTTAGTGTTCTTCTTAATGAGCTTCTTGAAAACGCGGATAAATTTAGCCCTAAAGATTCTGAAATTAAAATTATTTTTTCTGTTACCGAACATCAATTTCAACTGAATATCATAAATCCTTCGGAAGAAAATATTATTTCAATCAATGATTATCAGATAATAGACTTTTTCCAAATTGATAAAGAAACAAAACAACAACCAGGTAATGGAATCGGACTGGCTATTGTTAAACGTATTTCTAAACTCTATAAACTTGACTTTAAAATAAGCAAAAATGAAAATGATGAAGTGGTGTCAACAATGATATTTCCTTTAATAAAATAATTCTATAATAAATTTAAGAGGTGTTCTTATGAATTGGTTTACTAATCTAAAAATCAGCGTCAAACTTGCCATTGGCTTTGGAGTAAGTTTGCTAGCGATTATTATTGCCATTTTTGTTTCCGACTCCAATAGCTCAAACATAGATCAAATGATAAATAACATAAATAATGTCCAATTTCCTAAAACCGTTTGGGCAAATAATGTAGTTAATATGATCAATGAAGAAAGCAAAGCCTTAAGGGATATGGTTTTAATCAACGATCAGCAGGCGCTTGAAGAATTAATGACGAAATATCAAACATATGTCGATAGTGCAAATGAAAATTATGATTCTCTTAGTAGAGCTGTCGTGTCTCCGGAAGGGAAGGCGTTATTAACAAAAGTAATAAGCAAAAGAGATAAATATAAAAAAGAAGCTCAATCAGTATTGGATCTAATCAAATCCGGAAATAAAGACTCTGCTTTAGCAGTTTTGTATGGAGGATTTAGAACTGCGGAACATGAATATTTAAGCGACATAAATGATTTAATAATTTTACAATCAAAGCGAGTAAAAGATGAGGCTAATATTGCTGATCAATCTTCAAGTAATGCTAAAATAACATTATTTGTGGTCGGTGGCCTTGCATTTCTATTGATTTTAATTCTTGGTCTATTAATTTCAAGCAGAATAGTACAACCGCTGAAAATTGTTGCTGATAGATTAGTGCAACTTCAAAGTCACCTAATAACAAACTTAGGAGAAGGTTTACTTGCATTGTCTAAAGGCGATCTAAGCGCAAAAGTCGAAAAAGATATTAAGCAACTTAATTTCATCAGAACAGATGAAATTGGCTTATTAGCAATTACTGTAGATAAAGTTATTGCACAATCTCAAGGTAGTGTCGATGCTTATGAAATTGTTCGTGCTAAAATTAACCAGCTTAGTAATGAAACATTAAGGCTAATAGATACCTCTAAAGAAGGGAAACTCGATAACAGAGGAGACTTGACAAAATTTGAAGGTTTCTATAAAAATTTGCTTTATGGATTCAACTCTGTACTTGACGCTATTATTATGCCAATAAAGGAAGGCGCCCGTGTTTTGGAAATTTTTGCGAATGGAGATTTTACTCATAGAGTTACTGCTGAGTATAAAGGCGACCACCAATTAATTACGAATAGTATAAATAAACTTGGAGACTCAGTAGGTTCGGTACTTGCAGAAGTTTCCGAAGCAGTTTCAGCCACAGCAAGTGCATCGACACAAATTTCGTCAAGCTCAGAGGAAATGGCTGCCGGTTCTCAGGAACAAAGCTCTCAAGCTCAGGAAGTTGCTGCAGCTGTAGAGCAAATGACAAAAACAATTCTTGAAACTACTAAGAACGCAGGCAGCACGGCTAATGAAGCAAAGAATGCAGGTAAGATAGCAAAGGACGGTGGAAAGGTTATCTCCGAAACTATCGATGGCATGAATAGAATTGCAATAGTTGTAACAAAAGCTGCTGACACAGTTCAAGAATTAGGCAAAAGTAGTGATCAGATTGGAGAAATTGTCCAGGTTATTGATGATATAGCAGATCAGACTAATTTACTAGCATTGAATGCGGCCATTGAAGCTGCTCGTGCTGGAGAACAAGGACGGGGATTTGCAGTTGTCGCTGATGAAGTTCGTAAGCTAGCTGAACGTACTACAAAAGCAACAAAAGAAATCGCTAATATGATTAAAAGAATTCAAAAAGATACAAATGGTGCAGTCGAGTCAATACAGCAAGGTACAGCAGAAGTGCAAAAGGGAAAAGACCTCGCAGCTAAAGCAGGTGAATCTCTGGAACAAATTATCTCTGGTTCTGCAGTAGTCGTAGATAGTGCAATGCAAGTAGCTGCCGCAAGCGAGGAGCAATCCGCATCTGCTGAGCAAATTAGCAAAAATATAGAAGCTATTAGCAGTGTAACTCAGCAATCAGCTGCGGGCACCCAGCAAATAGCACGGGCAGCAGAGGATTTAAATAGACTCACTGATAATTTGCAGAATCTTGTTTCAAAATTCAAAATTGATGTTAATGAAAGAAGAAACGACAGATCATCACTTGCTGTCAGGTCAAATGGTCATATAGTACATGCTAATTAAGAAAGGTAAAAAATGCAAACTGATGTTCAAGAAATTGTGAAACATGAAGTAGATAACGAATTGCTTCAGCTCGTTACTTTTAAGTTAGATGTGGAAGAATTCGGAATCGATATTTTGCGTGTTCAGGAAATCATTAGAATTATGAGTATAACCAAAGTACCAAACTCACCGGAGTTTATAGAAGGAGTCATCAACTTAAGAGGTAGAGTAATTCCAGTTATTAATTTAAGGAAAAGGTTATTGCTACCTACTATAGAGAAAGACAACAAAACTAGAGTAATCGTAGTAGAACTAAGTGGTAAAACAGTAGGGTTTATAGTTGATGAAGTCAACGAAGTATTGCGTATTCCAAAAAGCATAACCGAGCCGCCGCCGGAGATGAGGCACAGCACCAGGTCGTCGGGCGTGAGGCCCTGGGCCAGTTGCAGGATGCGCTGTGCCGCGGCCAGGCCCGCGGCGTCGGGGACCGGGTGCGCCGCCTCGACGA